>DASXGU010000118.1:0-19551 GCA_036488915.1 Gemmatimonadaceae bacterium
CCGCGAAATGACCAAGCTTTGGAGCGAGGTCGCGCCGCATCGCCAGCTCGCGCCGGCAATGACCGCGGGCGCGTGGGCGGAATGGATGGGCAATGCGCCGGGACTCGGCATCTCCAGTTATCGACTGGCCCGCTCGGTGAATGGCCGGTTGCTTGGCTTCTTCGCCGTATGGGATCAGCGCTCCTTCAAGCAGCTGACGGTCGTCGGCTACTCGCGCCGTATGCGGCTCGCCCGGACCGCATTCAATGCGCTGGCGCGAATCGTTGGAGGCGAAAGCCTGCCGCGGCTGGATTACCAGATAAACTGTGTCACGGCAGTGAACGTTTGCGTCCCGGAGTTGCGCCCCGACGTCATGAGAGCATTGCTTCTGGCGGCGTACGAGGAGCTCCGACACAAGCGGTGCTCTTTCCTCAACATTGGGCTGGATGTCCGCGATCCACTGACGTCGGGCATCGAGGGGCTCCTGGCCCAGCCCACAGACGTGAACGCGTATGTGCTGACGGCGCGGCGCGGCATTCTGCCGGAGCTTCTCGACAGCCGCCCGATCCACTACGAGAGCGCCCTCGTCTGATGCTGCCCTTCGCCCATTTCGTCGTCGCCAGGCGCTGGTGGATTCTCGCGGCGTGGCTGATCGTGGGTCTGCTGGTGATGCCGAGCGCCAGACGGGTCGAACAACGCCTGGAGGTTGCCGCGTCGGTGCCGGGCAGCGAATCCGCGCGCGTTCAGGCGATTCTCACGTCCCGTTTCCCTGCGGCATTCCCCGCCTATGCAGTCTTGGTGGTCACCGGCGCGCCGTCTCCCGCCACTCCAAAGGGCCGCCTGCTCCTGACGATCATCCGTCAGCGGCTCGGTTCCGTAGACGTGGTTTCGCGTACTCTGTCGTATCTCGACGCGCCGGACAGTGGTTTCGTCGGCAGAAACGGCGAGACGTACATGGTGGTGGGGCTCGAGCCGCGTGGCAGGCGCGCGGATCAGATTGTCCCGCTCTTGCGCGCCGCAACGAGCTCGCTGCAATCGCAGCTCCGCGGTGAGCTTCCCCGACTGGAGATGCGCTGGACCGGTGAGCTCGCGCTCAACTACGATCTGCGCAAGGCCAGCTCCGCCGACGCGCGCGACGCCGAGCGACGAGTGCTGCCGCTAACGGCGGTTTTGCTGGTGGTTGCGTTCGGTGCCATTGCCGCGGCGCTGCTGCCGGTAGTCGTCGGAGTGATCGCAATCTCGCTCGCGCTCGGCGCCGCGGTACTGATCGCGGGCTTCTGGCCGTTATCGCTCTTGCTCCAGAACGTCGTAGCAATGCTCGGCCTCGGACTCGGCATCGACTACGCCCTCCTCATGGTCGGGCGATTTCGTGAAGCACTCTCGGACGGCCTGACGAAAATCGACGCGGCACGTGTCGCCGCGGCAAAGGCTGGTCATACCATCGCACTGTCCGGCGCGGCCGTGGCCATCGCCTTCTCGGCACTGCTCATCGTGCCCGTAAATGAGATCCGATCGATTGCCGTCGGCGGCCTGCTCGTCATCACGATAGCGGTGCTACTGGCGACGTCGCTGCTCCCCGCCCTGCTGGCAGTGGTCGGTCCGCGCATCAACGCAGCGCGAGTTCGCGCGCCGTCACGACCCAGCGGCTCCGACGGCTGGAGGAAATGGGGTCGTTTCGTCTGCGCGCATCCACTCACGGTTTTGCTGATTGCCGGAGCGCCCCTGAGCCTGATCGCACTGCAGACCACTCGGCTCACCAGCGATCTTCCGCGGGGCGACTGGCTGCCGCGGCAGATGGAGTCGTCCCTGGCACTCCACACGCTTTCCACCATGCGGACAAGCGGCATCGTCAACGCTCTTCGCGTTGTGGTGGAGCTGCCGAAGAATAGCACCTGGGACACGCCGGCCGGCTGGTCGGCGTTGCGCCGGGCAAGCGCCCGCATTGCTCGCGACCCACGTGTCGCTCGGGTCAGGTCGCTGCCCGTGGTTACGGGAATGATCTCACCCAACTTCGAAGTCCTCGCCGGGTTGCCTGCCGAGGCCCGCGCGTCGATGGCGACGTCAGATGGCCGGCTGGCGCTCATCGAAGTCATCCCCTCCGAGTCTGTCGGCGTCCGTGGGGCGAACGATCTGGTGCGCGATTTACGGGCGCTGCCGCGAGGAGGGCTGACCGGACTTTCCGGGAGCGCGATTTCGGTGGGCGGTCTACCGGCTCTCAATGTCGACTATGAGACATCGACGCTCGGCCATTTTCGAACGATCGTGATCGTAGTCGTCGGCGCGACGCTGCTCTCGCTCCTGGTTGGCTTCAGGTCGGCGCTGGTGGCGATAAAGGCTGTAGCGCTCAATCTGTTCTCGGTCGCCGTCGCGTTCGGGGCGGTAGTGCTCGTCTTCCAGGATGGTCACGGCATCCGCGCGCTCGGCCTCGACACAGCCCTCGGCGGAACGTTTCCGGCCATTCCATTGATAGTATTTGCCGTGGTCTTCGGTCTCAGCATGGACTACGAGGTTTTTCTCGTCGCTCGCATCGCCGAGGCCAGGGCGGCGGGCTCGAGCGACGACGATGCGATCGTGGAGGGACTGGCGCGCACCGGCGGGCTCATCAGCAGCGCCGCGGCCATTATGGTGGCCGTCTTCGCCGCGTTTACACTCGGCGATTTCGTGTTGATCAAGATCCTGGGCTTCGCCCTGTCAGTGGCGGTCCTCGTAGACGCCACGGTCATGCGGCTGGCCATCGGGCCGGCGCTGCTGAAGCTGGGTGGGAGATGGAATTGGTGGCCCGGCAAGACCTATCCTCTGGTACGCTCCCTGCCTAACATCCAGATACACACTATCGGTGGACGGCTCGATGCCCCTACGCAATCTGTTTCCTGAATCGATCTTCGGCCGCAAGCTCAATCCCAATGCGGAGCGCCGGCTGCGTCTGTCGCAGGCGCGCGCGGAAGAGACGATCATTCGTGGTCACGTCGACAACGCGCTCATGTTCGTCGACACACTGGCGGAAGATCTGTCGTTCGATCGCGCCATCGACACGTACATCCGCGTCATGGGGATCCCCGAGCCGCTCGCCAGCACCGTCGCTACGCGGGCGCTGGTCCATCTCGGGCGTGATCTCGTCCCCTTCCGCCGCCGCATGCAGCGCGAAGGAGAGGACTCGGCCGCCGAGAGCAAGCCGCGGCTGCGCCTGGACGAGGCCTCGAGGTCGGGGGATATTCGTCGCGCCTAGCGTCCTATCGGTGGCGCGCTGACATCTCCCTGTAATCCGCCGCGCTGACGATCAGTATTGCCGTCACTACGAGCGCCGACGTCACGCACCAGATGCATATCGCGTGGATGACACCCAGCTCGAGATAGGTCAGCCACGCCGAGAAGAGGACGCCGATGGCGGCTTCGATGACGAGGACTGTCGAGACGATGAGCTCGTCCTCGAACCGCGGCTGCGTGCCAATGAGCGAGAGCGCGAAAACGTCGATATAGAACAGCAGACCCCAGGCGGCCACTGGGAAGCCGAAAAACCGCGACCACTTGCTGCTGTTGACCGTCTCACAGGACCCAATCGAGCAGCTCAGCTCGCCGATGACGCCGATCTTGTAAAGTGTGAGATAAAGGCTGATGAAGATCCCGGCCAGCGCGAGCGCCGCCACGATCATCCGCTTGGTCATTTCGGCGCGGCGGCGGGTGCGCTGCTGGTCCCGGCTGGTGCCGATTTACCAAGCGAATCGACGAGGTGCTTGAGCTCGTCGTAAGACCGCATCCCAGGGTACATCTTGTTGCCGATCACGAACGTCGGCGTCGAGCTCACCCCGCGCCGCAGGCCATCCGCCAGGTTGGCGTTGATCCGCGGCTGATATTTCCGGCCGTCGAAGCACGTCTCCCATTTGGCGACGTCCAGACCCACTTCTCCCGCGTACCGCTTGAAGAACGCCTTCGGAGCGTCGGTGGCCTCGCCGTTCCACTCGTCCTGGGTCTGAAACAGACGATCGTGCATCGGCCAGAACTTTCCCTGCTCGTCGGCGCACGCCGCCGCGTTGGAAGCCGCCAGCGTGTTCCTGTGCTGGGTCAGCGGAAAATCGTAGTACGTGAGATTGGCGAGGCCCGTGTTGATGATCCGCGATCTCACGTCAGGCTCGGTGACCGTCGCGAAACCGGCGCAGGACGGACACTCGAAATCGGCGAACTCCATGATCTTTACCGGGGCATCGACTTTGCCTATCAGGTAGCCCTGTGACGGGCCGGCGTTGGCAGTATCCGCGACGTCACGAACGGCGGAGCTCGCCTTTGGCTTGGTCGCAACATAGCCGAGCGCGGCGACACCGACGAGGGCGATGACGCCGAGGAGCCAGAAAAAAGGCTTTGGCCGACTTGATGCACGGGTCTCCCTGCCGGACTTTCTGGGGGGTAGGTTCCTGTCGCTCGGATTCTGGTTGGTGGCAGCCATTATCGTTTCGATTGCTGTGCAGTGACGGCGGGTGTGTTGTCGCGAAAGCTAAGAGAGGGGTACTGAGATGCAAGCTGACATCCTGAGGGCGCCGGTCGGTCCGGGCGCGATTCACGTCGAGAGATACGGCCATGGCGGAACAGCCGTGATCCTGCTCCACGGATTCGGGACGTGCAACTTCCTTTGGCGCGCCGTGGCTCCGGCGATTACTTCCGCGGGCCATACCGCGTACTCCGTCGATCTGCTCGGCCACGGCCAGTCGGATCGTCCGCTCGACGCGGACTTCGGCATCGCCGCGCAGGCAGAGTATCTGGACGCGGCCATGACGGTGCTCCGGGTATCGCGTGCCGTCATCGTCGGCGTTGACCTGGGAGGTGATGTGGCGATGAAGCTGGCCGCCAACCGTCCGGATCGCGTCGAGAAGCTGGTGCTGATGAACACCCCCGCGTTCGACGAGCTGCCCGCCCGCGACATCACCCAGATGCAGCGTCGGACGGCACGCTTTGCGTTCAGTCTTACCCGCGGCGTGATGGGCGCGGCACCTCTGCTGGAAGGCGTGCTCAAGGGAAGCGTCGCCGACCCGGAGCACATGCCGATGAAGCTCATCGCTCGGTACCTGGCTCCGTTCGTGGGGAAAGACGGCGCCAATCATCTTCTGACATTGGCCAGCTCGGTTCACCGGGCTGATCTGGACGAGGACGAGTACGGTGTCATCAAGGCGCCGACGCTCATCATTTGGGGCGACGAGGACAAATGGGTGGAGCCCAAGCTCGCCGACCGCCTGGTGAATGCGATACCGGATGCTCGGCTGGTCAGACTGGCGGGAGTGGCGCGCCTCGTACCGGAGGAAAACCCGGAGCATCTCTCCGAGCTGTTACTGGATTTTATCAAGAAACGCGCTGCGGCATGAACCTTTCTCCTATGAAATGGTGTCTAAAAACAGTAGATTAAAGACGCGATTTCATACGTTTTCACTCCAACCGAATTGATGAACAACACGAAAAACAGATTCCGGAAGGAGCCAGTCCGGGCGGCAACTCCCTTCGAGGAGGCTCGGGACGAGCTGTTTCAGCAGATCATGCGCTGTGGAGTAGTCGGCTCGGCGCCCGAGGACCAGAAGGAATGGTTCGACAACACGATGGGTTATCTGACGGAGCGGTACCACGAGCTCGAGAACAGTCAGCTGGATGAGCTCAGAGTGCTCGGCGAGCGGTTCGCACAACCGCCCAAGGTCAGAAAGGCAGTCTAAAAAGAAGGGGCGCCGACTCGGCGCCCTTTTTCTTTGATTGCGATTACCTCCGCGCGTTGATCCCTCGCCTGAGGATCAACGATATTCTGGCCCCGCCCCCGAGCCCAAGCTCGACAGCTGGGACGACGCCGGCCGTCCTTCCCAGAGGTAGCGGTCCTTCCACGCCGAGGAAAAGCAGCAGGTAGGCGCGGGATCCTCCGTCGAGCCGCGAGCGATAGCGCCCGCTCAAGCCGCCGCCTGCGTACGGTGCCCAGCGGCTCTGACGGAACGGATCGAGGCTGAAGCGAGAGACGAAATCAGTGCGACCCTCGACGCCATGGGCGCCCGCGCCGAGCCCGGCGACGAGGCCGGAGCGCATGTAGATAGCGGCGGGGATGGAGATCCCCAAGCCGGCCTCGACTCCCGTGGTGTGGGCAACGATCGCATCCAGCCGATACTCGGTCTGAGACTCCTGCTCGCGGACCTGCGCTCCCGCCGGGCGAGCGAGACAGAGAAGCCCCAGCGCGCCCAGATTGAGCGCGGCTCTAATGCCTGTGGTCACCAATTCCTCAAGCCGGGCTCGACCGCGCGCGCCCCCGCCAGAGGGCGATCGTGTAGTCGACGATCGATGCCAGCGAGACGACGCCGATGGCCGCGATCATGAGATCGGTGAGCTCGGGCATCACTACGATCGTCACCAGCGCGATCAGCTGCAGAACGGTGACGATCTTGCCTAGCATTCTCGCCCTGAAGACCGCCGGCCGCAGGGTTGGAATAATTTTGGCGACTACGAAACCGGCCGCCGTGGCCAGATCGCGCGTAAGGAAGATGAAGTACTGCGCGGTGGTGAGCTGACCCTCAACGAGGTAGGTCGATATCGCGACAAGCACGAAGATCCGGTCGGCGAGCGGATCCAGCAGCGCGCCAGCCGTGCTCTCTGATTTCTTGTGGCGCGCCAGCCAGCCGTCCATGAAGTCGGTGAGGCCGGCTACGGCTATCAGCGCGATCCTGTCCCACGGCTCCGAGACGAGCACGAACCCCAGCGCCAACACCACGCGAGACAGCGAGATCGTGTTGGGAAGGTTGAACCAGGCGCGGCGTGTCATGCAAGCCAAAGCTATGCCCGCGTCGAAGTGGCTGCCAGCGCGCGACCTCGCTCGCGACTGCTTGCCAGCGGCTTTACGTCCGTCTAGCTTCGCTCGATGACCTCGCACAGGCTGCTCGGGGCTATCTACCTCGCGCTCTCGGTCGCGATGATCGCGTGGGACATCCTGATGGCGGGTCGAATCGCGCAGCTGCGCCGCATTCCGCGCAGCTTCCAGGGGATCACAGGCATCGCCGGACTGCTGCTCGTTCCAGCCCTGGTCGTCGGCTACACCGCCCAATCACTGCTCTACGGCCGCGCGATCTTTCTCGTCGCCTGGCTGTGGCCGTTCACCACTCTGCTGTTCGTTCTGCAGACGATCTACGCGCTGGCACGGCGGCTGGTGACGCCGTTGCTTGGATTTCCGCTCCTCATCTACAACATCATCATCGCCACCGTCGCGGTCACCAAGTTCGTGATCACCCGCGGTGATTCGCCAACCGAGTTCGGGTTGGCGCTGAATGCCGCGCAGGCGAGCATGCTCGGCACTTTCTTCGGCACGCCGGCGCTCTGGAATCCGATTTATCTCCAGGTACCGATCTTCGCGCCATCGCTTCCAGCCCGCTGGGGCATCACCCGTCTGGCGCGCGTCGCGCTGGCGGGCGCCGCCATCGCCATGACGGCGTTGGTCGTCCTCGAGCTGCCCGGCGCATCCGCGGGCGTGAGAAGCTACGATTCGCATGCGAAGGATCAGCTACAGGAGCACCCCGAAGGTGATTTCCGCATCGGCCTGAAGATCTTTCCCGATTTGCGCAGCGGTCCACCCCCGCTCGCCATCACCAACGATCTCGAGCTCGCGGACACTCTCGGCGTCGATGCCATCAGCGTCGTGATCGATCCCGAAGCAGCGAGGGGTGTTGCGCTGGATTCGCTGGCGAGATCGATCGAGCAGGCGCGCACCGACAGCACGCTGCTGATAGTCTCGCTCGGCTACCCGAAAAAGGGCGAGCAGGAATTCAGGCAATCGCGCGAGGCGTACACAGTGGCGCGACTGAAAGACATCGACCGCATCGCCAGACGTCTCAAGCCCGACTACCTGCTGCCGGCGGTGGATCCTCTCGATGAGGGAACGCGAATTCTGCACGAAGAATCGCCGAATTACTGGATCGACTATTTCACGCGCGCGGCGCGGATCGCGCACTACATCTATCCGCGGATCAAGGTCGGAGTGCCGATCAGCAGCTACGGTACCCGCGACAGCACACTGTACTCCTGGGCGGCACGGCCGAACTCGGGCATCGAGACGATTGTGTTCTCGCTGTTTCCCGGCTTCGACGGCGCGCGCTCCCTCGACACCCACATGCGCGTCGCGAAGCGGTGGATGGCCCAGTTTCCCAAGGCCAAAGAGCACTGGGTGTTCGCCGGGGGCTATCCCCTGGTGCACGGCGAAGAGAGTCAGCTCCGCGCCATCATGGGATCCTTCGCTTGGGCGACCGCGCAGACGCCGATCAAGGGACTGGTGGTTTACGAGGGCGGGGATTACAACACCGTGCGAGGGCTCCGGGCGCCGGGTGGCAGGCTGCGCCCCGTCGCAGCCGCGGTGATCAGAGCCGAGACGGGTTTGAGGGCGGAGCCGCAGTAGCGGGTGCTGGAAGGGGAAGTGGGATGCGGGATGCGAGACCGAAACGGTCCCGACGTATTGAACTGAATCCTGACAACTGTGCTACTAACTACTGGCACCCGTTGAGTTCGCCCTTAGTGCTGTTCCCTCCCGCGTCCCGCTTCCCGCTTCCCCCTTCCCGCTACACGCTCCGCCCAACCCCTCGAACGATCCCCTCCACCCTTCTGTCGGGGTCGAAGTATTTCTCGGCGACGTCCCGCATCTGCTCGGCTGTCACCCCGCGCACGCGGGTGTCGTGCTCGAGGATCTCGTGCAGACCTTCGCCGAACATCCAGGCGTCGAGAATCTCGCCGAGCTGTGCTCCCCCGCTCTCCTGAGAGATGGCGTGCGAGCCGACGACGTATTCCTTGGCGCGATCGAGCTCCTCCGGTGTCACTGATTGCTCGCGCAGCTTGGCGAATTCCGCGAGCAGACCTTCGCGCGCGACGCCCTCCTTTTCGGGAGACGTCGCGATGTAGGAGAGAAAAATTCCCGCCAGACGCTTCTCACTCGCCGCCGCCTGCACCGTGTAGGCGAGCGATTGGCGGTCGCGCAGCTCGTCGAAGAATCTTCCGCCCAGTCCGCTCGCCACCGTTCCGATGAGACTCGCGGCGAAGCGTGAGTCGTCGCTGCGGGTCGGCGCGGGAAACGCCAGCGCGATCGCGGTCTGCGCCTTGTCGCGCGATTCAGCGGCAATCTTGACGCTTTGGGGCCACCGCGGCTTGCCCACCTTCGGCGGCTTCGCCAGCGCCAGCGCCCCGAATTCGCGCGCCACCAGATCGGCGACCTGCTTCGGATCCGCGTCCGCGACAACGCCTATCACGACCGCCGACTCCATGACCTTCGCTTTGTGCCACTCCCGCGCCTGCGCGGCGGTGATGGCGCGCAACGATTCCTCGGTTCCCATCGGCGGCGTTCCGTATGGATGGCCCTTGAAAGCCACGGAGCTGGCGAGCCGCATCGGGTAACGGAACATGTCGTCGCGCAGCATGGCGACGTTGGACAACGCAACCGAGCGCTCCGTCTCGAAAGCCTCGTCTGGAATCGTCGGCCGCTGCACGACGTCGCCAAGCAGCTCGAGCGCTTCGGCGAGGCGCACCGTCGGAACCGACAGCGACCAGCCAAAGCTGTCGCTGCTGGCGCTCGCGGCGATGGTGCCGCCGAGCATCTCGGCGTCTTCGGCAATCTGCGCCGACGTTCGCGTCGTGGTGCCCTTCAACATCGAGCGCGCGGTCAGCAGAGTGATCCCCGCCTGGCCAGTCTCCTCCTCGATGGCGCCGCCGACGATGAATATTCCGATGCTCGCCATCGGCGCCCCGGGCTTGCTGCGCACCAGCACGGGGACATTCTCTTCGGTGCGAAAAACGGCCACACCCGCTTCTTCCTTTTCGAGCTCCGCCGGCTTTGACTGCTGCTTTGGCACTGCCGCGCGCGGGGGTACCGGCGGCAGCCGCCTGGAGGCTCCCTCGCCCAGCACGCGCTTCATGTCGGTGGCGTCGTTGGCGATCATCGGCGCGCTCTCGGGGCGATAGATCAAAGCGGCCGCCGATTCTTCGGCCAGATACTTTCGCACCGCTCGCTGAATGTCGTCGGCCGAAGCGGCGAGATAGCGCCGATAATATTCGTCGCCGAGCTCCCAGCCGCCGAGCGCCTGCCACTCGGCCAGATAGTTGGCGCGGCCTTCTGCGGTCTCGAGGCGCCTCGCCCATCGCGCTTCGAAGATGCGGCGCACGCGCGTAAGCTCCTCGTCTTCGACGGAACCCACCCGCAGCTGGTGAAGCTGATCCCAGATGACGCGCGCGGCTTCGGCGGTCGTTTCCGGCTCCGTTTCGGCGTGCACTACGAAAACCCCGATCTCGGTTGGCGTATAGTCGTAAGCGCTCACGGAAGATGCGAGCTTGCGCTCGCGCACTGCGCGGTAAAGGCGAGACGCGCGGCCCGTGCCGAGCACTGCCGCCGCGACATCGAGCACCGGGGTGGCTGGATCGAGCGTGCCCGGCGTCCTCCAGCCGAATACGAGCTGGCTTTGGGCGATGTCGCCGGAGAGCTCCCGGTAGCGGAAGCCGGTGCGATCGGGCTCCGACGGCCCCGGATTCCGCGACGGCTCGCCCGCCGGGAGAGCGCCATACAGCTCCTTGACGCGCTGCATCGCCTCGCGAACATCGACGTCGCCCGAAATGCTGAGGATGGTGTTCCCGGGCCGATAGAAGTTCCTGTAAAATCCGTTCATCAGGTCGCGGGTGAACGCGCGCAGCCCCGGCTCGCGTCCGATCCGCCAGCGCCGCATGCGGTGCGAGTCGTATAGAAGCTCGTACAGCGTCTCGGTGGCGACGGCGCCCGGGCTGTCAGATTTCCGCTTCGCCTCCTGAATGATGACTTCCATCTCCTTCGCCAGCTCGCGCGAATCGATCACCGAGTTGGCATAGGCGTCGGCCTGGATCTCCAGCCCTTTGGCGAATCCAGTCGAGGGCAGCACCGTGTAATAGGTGGTGTTGTCGTAGATGGTGTGAGCGTTCAGGTATCCGCCGCTGGCCTTGGTCTCTTTGGCGATGTCGCCCACGCCGCGCTTCTGTGTCCCCTTGAAGAACATGTGCTCGAGAGCGTGGGCCAGACCATTCTGCTGATCGGTCTCGTCGAAATACCCGGCCTTCACGTAGGTGACAATCGCCACCACCGGTGCCGAATGATCTTCCTGGACGATGGCGGTGAGACCGTTGGGGAGCGTGGTGCGGTGAATGCTGCTGATGTCCATTGATCTTCAGTTATTTGTGGGATCCAACCGGCCGAAGCAGCTACCGCTCAATCGGCCAGGGACCCGCGATTCAGTATCAGAAGGCCGATGACGAAAAACGCCGCCCCATACCCGACCAGCCAGATCACATCCCCCATCTCGGCAGTCCGGCTGGAGATCAAGGAGTTTGCCACGCCATCGAGCTTGTGGACTGGAGGGAGGAGCTCCGCGAGCTTGCCGCGCCAATCGCCGGTATGCGCGGCGGCATCGCGGAGGAGCCGCGAACCGAGCCACACCGCCGCCAGGCTCAGCCAGTCGTAGCGGGACGTCACCGACAGGAAAAAGCCGATGCCACCCATCGCGATGTAGATGACTGCCGTGTAGAGGAGATAGTTGAAGATGTTGAAGCCTGGCAGAACCGTGCGCAGCAGAAGCCCGAGTATCGCCATCGAGACCAGAACGCCGGCCATGTAGACGAAGAAAAGCTGCGAGTAGAACTCCATCACGTTCACCGGCTTGTCGAAGATGAACCGGTAGTAACCCTTCTTCCGATCGCCCGAGACCATGCCGTTGAGCGCGATCAGCACCGCCAGCGAAACGACGGCGGACGCGACCTGCAGTACCAGCGAGATCACGGGCGAGGTGGGCGCCGAAAGCTGCGCTTTCATGGTCAGCCGGAGCGGCTCGATCAGCGCATAACCCCAGAGAAATCCGACGATGAGAATCGCGGCGCCGCGCTCGATCCAGAAATCGCGAAACTGCCACAGGGAATACCTCGCCAGCTTCCCGTAGCTCACTGGGCCTCTCCAACCGCTTCCCTGAACTGTTGCTCGAGGGCCGACCTCTGGGGCGCCACGCTGGCGATGAGGGCTCCGCGCCCGATCAGATCTGCAAGCAGCGAATTCAGCTCGGCGATGCCCGACACGGTCACGTCGTACTCGCCGCGACCGGCATCTTCGACGCCCGGCACCAGCGCGCGGATGACTTCATGGCCTGCCGCCAGCGTCAACGTGTATCTCGTTTCGGCGGGAGCTGCCTGCTCGTAGCGTGTGCTAACCAGTCTCTGCAAGCGGCCGCGGTCGATGATGGCCACGCGATCGGCCAACCGCTGCAGCTCGTCGAGATTATGGGACGCAATGAGTATCGAGCGATCCGATCGGCGCAGACCGCCGACGATCTCGCGAAATTTCTGCGTCCACACCGGGTCCAGTCCGTGGGTCGGCTCATCGAGCACCATGATCCGCTCTTCGCGCAACAGTGCCTGCGCCAATCCAAGGCGTTGCAGATTGCCTTTCGACAGCGCTTTCACTTTCTTGCCCCGGTGCTCTTCCAGTCCGAGCAGATCGATGACGAAATTGACGCGTGCCCGGATGTCGGCCTGCGGTATCCCGGCCAGCGTCGCATAGCGGACGAGCGCGGACTCGGCGCGCCACTTCGGGTTGATCGCCACCAGCTCGGAGAGATAGCCTATGCCATTGCGCTGGACGTACCGCCGCGGCGACAGCCCGTCGATCTCCACCGCGCCAGTCGTCGGCCGCAGGTACCCGAGCATCATCGCGATCAGCGTTGATTTCCCGGCACCGTTGGGGCCGGCGATGCCGAGTATCTCGCCGCTGTTGACCACCAACGAAAACTCCTCGACCGCTTTGACAGAGTTGCCGAGGAGTGATCTGTATGTCTTCCCGACGTTCTTGAACTCGATCACAATGGCGGCGGCGCCGTAGCTGGAGGTGTCGCCTGCAGGCACGACTGCCAGGCTCCGGTGCCGGCGTTGCGAATCCACTTCGTTCCTTCGCTGACGCGGCCGAGTCTCATCATCGCGCAGCCCAGATAACCCTGCGAAGCGCGATCCTGTGGGTTGGCTGTCACCGCGCGGACGAAGAAGCGCCGGGCGAGATCGTACTGGCGGCTGCTGAAGAGCACCAATCCCATTTCGCGCAGCGCAATCGAGTTCGCGGGATCCAGCCTGAGCGCGGTGTCGAGCTGGGCCCGCGCGGTCGTGAGATCTCCTTCGCTTCGCGCGATTCTGGCGAGGAAGACGTGCGGATTCGGGTCCCCGGGATTGTCCTTCACCGCCTTGGCGAACTCGCCGCGGGCGCGCTCGTTTTGACCGTTTTGGAGGGCGTCGATACCGGTATTCAGGCTGCTCCCGCCAGACCCGCGAGCAAAAAGAAAGTAGCCGCCGACAGCGAGCACTATGACCGCGGCAATGGTGATCCAGATCGGAGTGGATAGACGCGGGAAGCGCCCGCGGCTCTCGGCCGCGGCGAGGGCGTGCTGGACGTTCGTGCGACCGATGCCCGCAGGCCCCGCGCTGGCACTGCTGGTACTTGCGCCCTCTGACATGAACGCACCGGGCATTTCTATGGTCGGCGGCCCTGCGGACGCGCGGTTGGCGTAGGCCGGAGGCTGACGGTAACCCCCCCCGGCCGAGGGCGGAGCGTATGGTGAAATCGGCTGGGGCGGAACAGCACGCGGCGCGGCGGTGGTCTGCGCGGGTCGCTGCTGGCGCGGAGTATAGACCGGCGGCCCACTGGGCGCTGCGGGTGCCGCGGGTTTTGCTGAAATCGCCGCGCCGGTGACTGCCGCTTCCAGCGACTTGAATCCGTCGACGGCCGCATCGCCGTCCGCCTGCGTCGGCTTGTAGCTGGTCCTGTTGGCTCGGTCGCGAGCGGCGAGAAACTCGAGCAGTGAATGCGCCTGGTCCAGCGTTATCAGCTCGGCCTGACGCGCGGCGCGAATCAGCTGTTGACCGGCGATGGAGGGGTTGCCGACGAGCGCCTGGAGAGCCCCTTCGGCTCCCGTCCACAGGTCTATGATGTCGGCGGCGAGATCTTCAGCGGAGCGCGGTTTGTCGAAATGCGCCAGAACGGGGCGGGCGCCATTGAGCGCGGCGACCGCCCCCGGGTTGTTCTGAGGACTCATCTCAGGATGCGCAAAAGCCCGGCATCCGCGCTACGTCGAATGAAGCTCTCTGCATCCTGCTCTGGTTTTGGCGTGACTTTGAGGCAATTGGCATCGCGCATCTTGTCGACGATTTCTTCCCACGTACCTTCAAATGTGTTGCCATCGTCGAGCTTGATGCGGTGCGACTCGGCCGGCGTCTTGACGTCGGCGAAGGTCGAAAGGAGGGCGCCGAACAGCTCCAGCTGGCCCCTCGCTTCGGTCTGGGACGAATCCAGGAATTTGGTCTCGATTTCGGCGAGCATCTCGTCGATGTCGTCGAGCTCGCCCGACAGGTCGCGCAGCCGCTCCTCCCACGGACGCAGCTCCGGATCGTTGTCGCGCAGGCGATAGATCATTTTCTTCAGCTCGATCAGTCTCCAGATCCCCAGCTCGTCCCAGTGATCCTCGGGAGTGGACCGATCGAGATGATAGAGCGCAGCTTCGTAGTCTCCGCGGTCGTAGAAGATGTTGCCCAGGTAGATCCGCGCTTCGGTGTGATCGGGATCCATCTGCAGGGCGCGCCGGAGAGTGGAGATGGCCGATTCATCATTCCCAAGCCGGTGCTCGGCGTAGCCGATGCACGAGACTGCTTCAGCGGCGTCGGGCGTCTGCTGCGCGGCGATCTCGAAGAACTGTTTGGATTCCTCGATCAGGCCTTCGCGAAAGAGCGCGCGGCCGATCTGGAGCATTAGCTCCACATCGTCCTGGTAGCCGAGCTCGAGGGTGTGGCGGAAGCTGCGCAGCGCCCCCTCCTGCTGGCCGAATTTGAGAAGAGTCTCACCCAGTCCGGCGAGCGCGTCCTCGTGATCGGGATCGAGAACCAGCGCTTCCTCGAAGCTGCGGCGTGCCCAGGCGAAGTCCTCGCGGGCGTGGTGGGCGTAGCCAACCCCTATATGGAGCTCCACGGAGTTCGGATAGAGACCGAGTCCCTCTTTGAGTACGTCCAGAGCCTCATCGTACTGACCTTCGTTGTACAGCTGATGCGCTCTTTCGTCGTACTCTTCAGAACTCAAAAAAGGTGTTGGCATGACTACGCACCCTCCGAGGAGTCGAGTATAAGTCTATTGTACTCTTTAGACACTGCATTGTTCAAGGTAGTAACATCGGCTGCGACTGCTCAGGTGACCACCGCGATTTTTTCCGAAAATTTCTGCCAGCTGCCACTCTCCAGCGCGGTGTCTATCTCGGATACAGCCTCCTCGATCTCCTCCTCCCTGGTGAAGAAGTGTGGGGCAATCCTGATACCAGCACCTACGCGGTAGTCGACCAGGATGTTCCTGGACAACAGGTGCTGGGCAACTTCGTAACCGTGGGGAACATCCACCGCTACTGTTCCACCGCGTCGCGCCGCCGCGCGGGGGGCGTTGACCGTGTAGCCGCGATCGTCCGCCAGCTGTATCAGGCGTGAGGTCAGTCGGAGGCTCTTGGCCCGGATGGCGTCGATTCCCGCCCGACGGAGAATCTTCGGTCCCTCGGCGGCGGTGTAGAGCGCGGGAATCACCGGCGTTCCGTTCAGCCAGCGGAAGGGGCCAGTGGTGAACTCCATGGTGTCTTCGAACGCGAAGGGACGCGCGTGCGCCTGCCAGCCGGTCAAAGCCGGCTTTAGCTGATCGCGGACCGCCGGATTCACGTAAAGGAAGCAGGCACCGGGTCCGCCGCAGAGCCACTTGAGAACTCCACCGGTGAGAAAATCCACCTTGCTTCGTTTCACGTCAACCGGCACGATGCCGACGGCGTGAAAGGAGTCGAGCGACACCAGAGCGCCGACGCCGTGGGCGTGCCCGCAGATTGCGTCGGCATCCATCAGGTAGGCGCTGCGGAAAAGGACGTGCGAGACCGCGACGAGCCTGGTGCGCTCGTCGATGGCGGCGAGGAGCTTGTCAGGATCGATCGAAATCCCGTCGTCCGATTTGACGACCACCACCCGCGCCCCCAGCCGCTCTGCCATCGCCGTGTAGGCATAACGAACCGACGGAAAGTCGAGCTCGGTCATCACCACGGTGTCGCGGCCTTTCGGAAAGTCAATCGCCGAGAGAACCGCTGTCTGGGCAATGGTGACGTTGGGCATCATCACCACCTCACCGGAGCCGGCGTTTATCAGTGGTGCGATCTCGTCACCAACGGAGACAGGCAGCTCCCACCAGCCCCGGTTCCACGCCTTTACGCCGAGGTCGCCCCAGTCGCGCGCGTATTCCTCGAGCTTTGCGGGGACGCCCCTCGGCATCGGCCCCAGCGAGTTGGAGACGAGATAGCGGGTGTTCTCGAGAATCGGGAACTCGTCACGGAAGACGAGCAGCGGATCCGGCGAGGCCGTTCCTGCCTTCACGGATGGAGGGCGCGGGGGAAGCTCAGAGACCCTTTCGCGATGCGTCGCGGAGAGCCTTGAACTCGGCGTCGGCGTTCCAGGTCGGCACCGTCTCGGCATTGCCAATGGAGGTGCCGAACCGATAGACGATTTGCGCCAACTCCGCAGCGCCGGACAGATCGAAATCGGATCGATACTCGTCGGACGGCTGGTGGTACCGGTGGGCCGTGTAATCCTCCGCCTGCTGCAGGCCCCACGACGCCGGGTGGCCGATGTAGCTGTCGCCTCCGCCGATCGAGACCGCCGGGATTCCCGCTTTGGCGAAAGAGAAATGGTCGGAGCGATAGAAGTGCCCGGCCTCGGGGTGCGAGTCGGGCGAGAGGCGGATGCCTTGCGCTGAAACGAGCTTGGCGAGCGCCGGACCGAGGGAGCTCTTGTTGTCGCCCATCACGTTGAGATCGCTGACGCGGCCGAGTACGGGAACGACGTCCATGTTGAGGGCGGCGACGATCTTCGAGGCCGGCACCGTTGGATGCTCGCTGTAGTAGGCGGAGCCAAGCAGGCCCGCTTCTTCGGCGGTGACGAAGATGAAGAGTTGTGAGCGGCGCGGCTTCACGCCATCGGCGGCGGCGTGGGCAATAGTGAGCACTGAAGCGACGCCGGACGCGTTGTCGACGGCGCCGTTGTAGATGGAGTCGCCGTTCACGGCTGGCCCGATGCCGAAGTGATCCCAGTGGGCGCTGTAGGCGACGTACTCGTCGCGAAGCTTTGGATCGCTGCCGCGCACGACGCCGACGATGTTGTCGGCGGACATGCGGGTGAGGCTGTTCTTCATGGAGGCATCGATGACAATGCCCGTCGGGACGGGCCGGAAATCACGGGATTCGGCGCGCTTGCGCAGGTCGGCCATGCTTAGTCCCGCTTGGGCGAGCAGGGCTGTGGCGGCGCTGTCGGTGATCCATCCCCGCACGCCGATCGGCGGCGGCAGCTTTGGATCGCGCGGCAGCAGCCGGTGCTCGGTGGAGTTGGAGGTGACGACGACCTGCCACGGGTATCCGGCGGGACCGGTCGTGTGCACGATGAGCATTCCAGCCGCGCCGCGCCGCTCTGCCTCTTCGTATTTGTAGGTCCAGCGGCCGTAGTAGGTCATCGCCTTGCCGCCAAACAGATTGGGCTCGGAGGCGGGTGCCGGAGGATCGTTCACGAGTACAAGAAGGATCTTGCCGCGCACATCGGTGCCCTTGAAATCATCCCACTTGTACTCGGGCGCGGCGGCGCCATAGCCGACGAACACCAGCTCGCCGCGCGCGCTGCTCGAATCGGTGGCGGAGCCGGGCCAGACTACGACGTCCTCCGTGTAGCGAAGATTGGCGGTGGCTTTGCCCGATGCGGTGACGCGAATCGTCCGTGGATCGGCTTTGACGACGTCGATCGGCACGCGCTGGTAGTACGAGGTGTCGCCGACGCCTGGCGCTACTCCGAAAGCCTGGAGCTCGGTGGCGATGTACTCTTCGGCGATGCGGCCGCCGCGGGTGGCCGGGGCGCGGCCCTCGAGCATGTCCGATGCGAGGAAACGCAGGTGGGCGTCGATCTCTCTCGAGGTAATTGCTGCCGCCGAAGCGGAATTCTGGGCCGCAGCCAGCGCCGGCGACACGAGCATTGCGAGCGCAGCAGTGAGCAGAGCGGTGGGACGAGTCATCGATTTACTCAGAGTGTGTGGTGTACGTCAGTACATTATAGCTTCCGGCACCCACTCTTAGCATGGCCCGTCACACTCCTTCCAGCCCGAAAAGACCGACCTCGACCAGCCCGAAGCGCAAGGCGCATAAGATCGCGCTGGTGCTCGGAGGTGGTGGCCTCAAGGGCTTTGCCCACATCGGAGTTTTTCGGGCGCTCGAGGAGATGGGAATCGAGCCGACGGTCATCGCCGGGACCAGCATTGGCGCCCTGATCGCGGCGGCCCACGTGCGCGGGATGCCGGTGAGCGAGATGGCCGATCGCGCCAGAGCGCTCAAGCGTCGCGATCTCTTTCGCCTCAATCGAATGGGCATGCTGCTGGAGCGGCAGCATTCACCGGCGATCTACCTCGAGCAGCCGCTGCGCGACGTAGTGCGCGGGGTTGCGGGCGAAAAGCGATTCGATCAGCTGAAGAGGAAGCTGCTCGTGAACACCGTGGACATCGAGCGTGGATCGCAGATGGTGTGGGGGCTTCCGGGACTGCGCGATCTCAGCATCGCCGATGCGGTGTATGCGTCGTGCGCACTGCCGGGGTTTTATCCGCCGGGGGTGATCAGGGGAAGGCGGTTCGTCGACGGTGGAGTGATCGACAACCTTCCCGTCTCGGTCGCGTCGCGCGGAATGGACGCGGTGATCGCGGTCGATACGGGGTCGACCGACCTCGAGCCCGAGAACGACATCGCCACCGCCGGCTTCGCGTCGATCTACATGCGGGCGGCGACGACGATGATGCACGCTCTGCAGCTGGCCCCGTTCGGCAACTGGACGCGGCCACCGATGATTCTGATTCGACCAAAGGTCAACCACATCGGCTGGTTCAGCTTCTCGCACACCGACGAGCTGCTCAAGGCGGGGTATGAAGCGGCCAAGGAAGCCTGCCTGCACTATGAGGAGTGCATCGCCTGGGGGATTGGAGTGTTTCCGCGGCGTCCAATGCAGATCACCGTCGATCGGGCGAAGTGCATCGGCTGCACACTGTGCACAGCGATGGCGCCCGACGTGATGGCGATGGACGCCGGTCAGAAGGCGTACCCTCTCACTCCGGTGGTGGAATGGTCGCCGGCGGACGGAGATTTCGTGCACCACTGCCCGACGCTCGCGATCGAAGCGACCCGGTTGGACGTGACTGGGGAGCACCCGGGCAAAACCACAGTCGATCCGACGGCAGAGCCGACGACGAAGACAGGCTGAGCCCGGGAGGGTTGGCTCGGGACCGAGGACCAAGGGCGTTGCTGATTGCTGATTAATTGAGGGTTGCGGACAGAGCGGGCGAACAGAATCGAGGACACGATCAGATCCTCACTTGCCCGCAATCCTGCTTGTACGCCTTTGGGTCCGCGATCCTCAACCACTCAGCAATCAGCAACGCACTTGGTCCTCAATCCTCAATTAATCAGCAATCAGCAACGCCGTTAGTCCTCGGTCCTCAATTAATCAGCAATC
>DASXGU010000136.1:0-32138 GCA_036488915.1 Gemmatimonadaceae bacterium
TTCAGCTATGCGGCCGTGGTGGAGCTGGACGCCGCCCATTAGCTGGACGTCGTAGGGAACCATGTTCCACTCCATCTCCTGGCCCGTCACGTTCACCTTCGTTCCGACCAGGCGACGCGCGGCTTCCCGAACGGTGGCGAACGCTTCCGGAAGCAGCTCGTCCAGCACGTTCACGATGGCCTCGCGGAGCTCCGCTTCCGCGCCCCCGCGGCCGTCGACGCCGCTTAGATCGTTGTCGACAGCTTCACGCGCGGCCGGATCCGCGGTCACTCGCTTCTTCTCTCTGAGTGCGGTGATCCTCGCCTCGATCTCGCCGGTGCGCTCGCTGATGCGCTCGCGGAAGCGCGCGGTCTGCCCGCGGAGCTCCTCTTCCGAGACCCCTTGCAGGCGCTCGTAGTGCTCGTTGATCTCGTCGACGATCGGTTGAACGCGCTTGCGCTCCCGCTCGTGACGAGTTCCAAACACACCGCTCAGCAGCCCTGTCAACGCCATTTACAGATCATCCTCAGGCGGACCGCGCCCGCCTCAACGATAGAGCCCTCGAGCCTCGATGAACCGCTCGACGCTCTCGGGCACGAATCCCTTGATCGATTTTCCCGCGCGCAACCGTTCCCGTATCTCCGTCGAAGACACATCGACGCGCCGGGTCGACACCTCAAGTACACCACTGGGGACCGGTTTGACCTCGCTCTCCGACCTTCCACCCCGCAGCATCACCGCCAGGCTCGCCAGCTCCCTTATTCGCCCGGGCTCCCGCCATTGCTCGAAGCTCTCGAGCGCATCCGCGCCGAGCACTAGATAGAGCTTTGCCCCCGGGTGCCGCGCCGACAGATGCTCCAGAGTCTCAACCGTGTAAGATAACCCCTTTCGGCTGATTTCTGCGTCGTCGACGGAGTACGCGGGGTCTCCCGCCGCGGCCAGCCGCACCATCTCCAGCCTATCCTCGGGTGATGCCGTCGCCGGTGCCCCGGTCTTGAGCGGCTGCGAGTGGGCCGGGACGAAGATCACGCGGTCGAGGCTCAGCGCTTCCCGCGCATCGGAGGCCAGAAGCAAATGACCGACATGGGGTGGGTCGAAGGTGCCGCCGAAGACCCCAATCCGCACGCTACGTCGCCGGTGTGGCCGGCGCCGGCCCGCAGGCCTCTCTGACTTCGCGATCGTTGGGGTACGCGGTCCGCATCGCGTCGCAGAGATCGCGCGCGTCCTCCGTGTACTTGATCGCTCGATAAGACTCGAGCAGCCTCAGGTACGCCTCGCGCGTGGTCTTCGCCTTGGGATGCAGCTTGATCACGTCCTTGAAGTAGATGATCGCCGAGTCGAACGCCTTCCGCTTCAGGTACAGGTAACCGGTGCCATAGTCTTTCTGCGCGAACCAGTCGTCGAGCTTCACCAGCTCCTTCTGCGCCGCGGGCGCGTAAGGAGAATCGGGGTAGGCCGTGACGACCGCTTCGTAAGCGGACTGCGCCGATTTGCCATAGGTGGCGTCCAGCTCGGGAGCGCGCCACTCGTGCTCGTAGGCCTTGCCGGAGAGGTAGAACGCGTCATCCACCAAAGTGTCCTGCGGGAACGCATCGATCAGCCGGTTGTAGGTGCCCGCCGCGAGCAGGTATTCGCCGTTTTTCGTCTGGGACTGGGCCAGGTAGAAGTACGACAGCGGCAGCCGCGGATCGCGTGCCGGCAGATCGAGCGTCAGCTTCTCGAATGCCTTGGCCGCGTTGTCGTACCGGCCTGCCTTGTACTCCGTCATTGCGGCGACGTAGAGCTTGGCGGGATCGGTGTAGATCTTCGGATCGAATGGGGGCTTGCATGCCAGCGGTGCCGCGAGCAGCAGGGCCAGCAATAACGACTTTACGTTGGACATCCGGATGATATTACCCTCTGGGGCGAGCGGGGTTCACGCTGACGGGCGTCCAATCGAATGGTACCGCACGCCCAGCTCGCGCATTTTCTCGACGTCGTAAAGATTTCTTCCATCGATGATGACCGGCTGCTTGAGCGCCCGCTTGACCCGCTCGAAATCGGGGTGCCGGTACTCGTTCCAGTCCGTGACCACCACCAGCGCGTCCGCTCCGGTGAGGGCCTCATAGTTAGTCTCAGCGTAATCTATTCGGTTGCCGAGGATTCCCCGCGTCTGCTCGGCCGCGGCTGGATCGTGGGCGCAAATCGAGGCCCCGGCGGCCAGCAATGCGTCGATTAGCGTCAGCGAAGGCGCTTCGCGCATGTCGTCCGTTCCCGCCTTGAACGCCAATCCCCACATCGCGATGCGGCGGCCGGACAGATCACCGCCGACTGCCTCGCGCACTTTTTCGGCGAGCACTTTCTTCTGCCGCGCGTTGGCGGACTCCACGCCGGCAAGCACGCTCAGCGGCAGACCGCACTCCACCGCGGTCTGAACCAGCGCCTTGACGTCTTTGGGAAAGCACGAGCCGCCGTACCCTGGCCCGGGAAACAGGAAGGACGGGCCGATCCGTGAATCGCTGCCGATTCCTTTCCTCACGAAATCGATGTTGGCGCCGAGCTTCTCGCACAGGTTGGCCAGCTCGTTCATGAACGAGATGCGCGTGGCGAGCATTCCATTGGCGGCATATTTGGTCATCTCCGCCGAAGCGATGTCCATGAGCAGAATCGGCTTGCCGGTGCGCACGAATGGCGCATAGAGATCGGTCATCACCCTGCGGGCATGCGCGCTCTCCACTCCCAACACGACGCGGTCAGGGCGCATGAAGTCCTCGACCGCCGCTCCCTCCTTGAGGAACTCCGGATTGCTGCACATGTGGAACGAAAACTTCGCTTCCTTTGCCACCGCCGCCGCGACCTTCTTTGCGCTTCCGACCGGGACGGTCGATTTGGTGACGACGACGACCTCACGGGTCATGTGGCGTCCAATCAGCCCGGCGACGTCGAGCACGTACCTGAGGTCGGCCGAGCCATCCTCGCCCGGCGGCGTACCGACGGCGATGAAGATCACGTCCGCCGGCGCGATCGCGGTCTTGAGATCGGTGGTGAAAGTCAGCCGCTGCTCGTCCTGATTGCGCTCGACCAACGCCTCGAGCCCGGGCTCATAGATGGGCAGAACGTTTTTCTTCAACCCGTCGATTTTTTTCTGGTCGATGTCGGCGCAGCAGACGCTATTACCCGTCTCCGCGAGACAGGCGCCGACTACGAGCCCAACGTAGCCGGTGCCGATGACTGAGATATTCATGAACGGAAGCGGGGGTTGAGGGGAGCGTGATCGGCTCTACGCGACAACGAAGGCGCTCGGCGAAGCGAGTGAGACGATGCGGCCCTTGCCGCCCGACAGCCTGGCGGTCGCATTTCTGGTGTCGATGACGACGGGCGCCAGATTCACGACCCGCTGGTAATCGACCTTCGAGTGATCCGTCACGATCACCACCGCGTCGGCGCCACTCAGCTCTTCGTTGGTGAGTGGGACGCTGGAATGCTCGTGGCCATCCTCGCGGAACTTCGCCACGTACGGATCGTGGTACACGACGTCGGCTCCCTGCTGCTCGAGCAGGCGGATCACGTCCAGCGCCGGACTCTCGCGCATGTCGTCGATGTCTTTCTTGTACGCGACGCCGAGCACCAGAATGCGGCTGCCATTGACCGCCTTCTTTTCTTCATTCAGGGCCTGCGCGACCTTGCGGACCACGACCGCGGGCATCTCGCTGTTGATCTCGCTCGCCAGATCAATGAAGCGCGTCTTGTAGTTGAGAGTCCTCATCTTCCACGCGAGATAGTGCGGATCGAGGGGGATGCAGTGACCGCCGATCCCCGGACCGGGGGTGAACTTCATGAATCCGAACGGCTTCGTCGCCGCCGCGTCGATGACTTCCCAGATGTTGACGCCGAGCTTGTCGCAGACGATCGCCATCTCGTTCACCAGCCCGATGTTGACCGACCGGAACGTGTTCTCCAGCAGCTTCACCAGCTCGGCGGTCTCGGTGCTCGACACCGGCACCAGCGTGTCGAGGCACGTCGCGTAAAGTGCCGTCGCGACCTCGGTGCAGGCGGCCGTGATTCCGCCGACGATCTTGGGGGTGTTTTTCGTGTTCCAGGTCGGATTTCCGGGATCGACGCGCTCGGGGCTGAAGGCGAGAAAAACGTCCCGGCCCACAGTGAGTCCAGCCGCCTCGAGCTTCGGCTGAAGCAGCTCGCGGGTCGTGCCGGGATATGTCGTGCTCTCGAGCACGACAACCACGCCGGGACGACAGTTGCGACCGATCGCGTCGGCGGCGGCCAGCACGAAGCCCATGTCTGGATCGCGGGTCTTGGCCAGCGGCGTCGGCACCGCGATCGAGATCGCATCCATCTCTCGCATCCGCGCTTCGTCCTTGGTCGCCTCGAACTTCCCGGACTTCACCAGCTTACCCAGCTCCTCGCTCGATACGTCCTGGATGTGCGATTTCCCGGACATCAACGCCTTCACCACCCGGTCGCTGACGTCGTAGCCAATCACGTGGAATCCCGCCTTGGCGAATTCCAGCGCCAGCGGTAGTCCGACGTAGCCGAGGCCGACGACCCCGATGCACGCGGTTCTATTTTCGATTTTCGCCAGCAGCTGGTCTTTTGGTGACACTTGTGGCTCTGTGTTGAGAGGACTTTATCAGCGACCGTAGAAGCCGCGCACTGCGTCGATCACTTCGTCGAGCTGGGGCTGCCTGAGCTCAGGATAGACTGGAATCGAGATGACTTCCCTCGTGGCTTTCTCGCTTTCCGGGAAGGCGCCCCGCTTGTAACCCAGGTAGTCGAAGCACGGTTGCAGATGTAGCGAGAGCGGATAGTAGATGGCAGATCCGATCTGCTTCTCTCGGAGGTGCGCCTGCAGGTCATCGCGTCGGGCGACGCGCAAAGTGTACTGATTGTAGATCGATTCGTTGGCGGGATCGATGGTGGGGGTGCGCACGTCGTCGAGATCGGCGAACGCGGCGTTGTAGTACTCCGCATTCTTTCGGCGCGCCGCGCTCCACGCTGCCAGACGCTCCATCTTCGCCAAGAGCACCGCCGCCTGGAGAGCGTCGAGCCGGCTGTTGTAGCCGACTTCCTCGTGGTAGTAGGTCTTGAGACCCCCGTGCACCCTGAGTCGCCGAAGACGCGTCGCGAGCTCGTCGCTCTGGGTCACCATCATGCCACCGTCACCGTAGCCGCCCAGATTCTTCGACGGGAAAAAGCTGAAGGTGCCAATGGTCGCTGCCTCGCCGGCCATCACCCACTTGCCGTCGATCTTTCGGCGCGCGCCGATGGACTGCGCCGCATCCTCGATGACCGGCAGATTCCCAGCCGCATCCATTATGGCCTCGATCGGCGCCATCTGTCCGAACAGGTCGACGGCAATGACCGCCTTTGTGGCCGGCCTCAGGTTGGCGGCCAGCGCTTCGGTGGAGACGTTGAACGTGTCGGGATCGATATCCGCGAACGACGGCCGGGCCCCGACGTTATGGACCGCGCCGGCGGTCGCGAAAAACGTGAACGGCGTCGTCAGGACTTCGTCGCCGTGGCCGATGTCGAGAGCCCTCAGCGATAGCAGAATCGCGTCGGTTCCATTGGCGCAGCCGATGGCGTGCGTGGTCTGCGACAGCTTCGCCACCTCGCGCTCGAGCCGCTCGACCGGCTCGCCCAGGATGAAGGCCTGATCGTCGATGACCTTCGTCATCGCGTTCATGACCGAGTCGCGAATGGTCGCGTGCTGTGCTTTTAGATCGAGTAGTGGTACTGCCATATCACGTTGTCGTCTGAACCTGGTGGAAACGGTTAAAGATACACCCTACGGGCTCAGACCTGGGCCCGCAGGGGCAGAGGAACGTCTCGCCCGGTCTTGGCCGACTCGTAAATCCCCAGAATGAGCTCCAGGGATTTTCTCCCCGCCCGACCGTCGGTATCCGGCTTTGCTTCGCCCCGCAGCACCGCCAGGACGTTCCGGTAGTAGCCCTGGTGTCCCAGCCCGTACACGTTCGGCGGATTGGTGTCGGCGGCCATCACCAGCTTGTCGTCGTCGTCGTAGTCCGCGAACTGCCAGTTCTCGACCTTGTTGACCGCGGTGCCGCCGATCTTCACCGACCCTTTCTCCCCGAGGATGGTGATCGAGCCCTCGAGGTTTCGTGGGTAGGCCAGCATCGTGACCTGGATCGAGCCGAGCGCGCCCGATCTGAATCTGAGCACCGCCACGCCCGTGTCTTCCGTCTCTATCCGCCGCGCCAGGGTTGCGGTCTTCGCCATCACGCTCTCGACCGGTCCCATCAGCCACTGAATCAGGTCGACGTAGTGCGACGCCTGGTTCATGAACGCGCCGCCGTCGAACTCCCAGGTTCCGCGCCACGGAGCCTGGTCGTAGTAATCCTGCGGCCGCGCCCAGTGGACCGTGCAGCTGGCCATGTAGATTCGCCCGAACCGATTGCGATCGACGGCCCGCTTCAGCAGCTGGATCGGCGGATTCAACCGATTCTGCTTGACGACGAACAGCTGCACCCCGGCCTTGTCGCAGGCGTGGACGAGCGCGTCGGCGCCCGTCAGCGATATGGCCATCGGCTTCTCCATCACCACGTGCTTGCCGGCCTGGGCAGCCTCCACGCCCTGATCGGCGTGCAGCCCTGACGGCGTGGCGATTGTCACGACGTCGGCCTTGCTCTCTCTCAGCATCTTCTCGTACGACGTGAAATGCGGGATGCCCCACTCCGCTCCGGCTTTGGCCGCGCGCTCGGGATCCACGTCGCAGACCGCCACGAGCTCCAGGCCGTCGATCTTGTCGATCGCCTCGAAGTGGTTCTTGCTGATGCGGCCGGCGCCGACGACGGCGATCCGGAAATTCTTTTCGGCGCTCAAGTCAGGAAGCTCTCCCGAGTTTGTCACCCTGCTGGCGATATCGGGTGCCACACGCTTTGCATTGCTCGGGATTCCTGTCTGGCAGCCGCTCGCCGCATTGACACATCCAGCCGATTCTGCGCGCCGGCACTCCGACCATCAGCGCGTAGGCGGGAACGTCCTTCGTGACCACACTGCCGGCGCCCACGAACGAATACTCTTCGAGAGTGATTCCGCAAACGATCGTGGCGTTGGCCCCAATGGTCGTTCCCCGCCTGACCAGCGTGCGCTTGTACTCGTTCCTGCGCGAGACGTGGCTGCGCGGGTTGACCACGTTGGTGAATACCATCGACGGACCGCAGAACACGTCGTCCTCGAGGACGACGCCTTCGTAAACCGACACGTTGTTCTGGATCTTGACGTTGTTGCCGATGATCACGCCGTTCATCACCACCACGTTCTGTCCGAGCGAGCAGCGCTCGCCGATGACGGCACCCCCCAGCACGTGGCAGAAATGCCAGACCTTTGTTTCCGCCCCGATCTTCGCCCCATCGTCGACGTACGCGGATTCGTGAACGAACGCCTCGGCCATCAGACGCCGGCTTCCCTGGGAATCCGCGCGTGCCACTCCTGCAGTGATAGCACCGACGGCGCGCGTGACCGCAGCGCCAGTATAGCGTCGCACGCGGCGTTGGCCGCCGACAGCGTCGTCGTGTAGGCGACGTGATTGGCGATCGCCGCCTGCCGCATGGTGTAGTCGTCGCGCTGCGACTCCTTGCCGAGCGGCGTGTTGATCAGCAGCTGGATCTCGCCATTGAGCATGAGATCGACGCCGTTGGGCCGGCCCTCGTAGATCTTGAGCACGCTCTCGGTGGGAACACCACGCGCGCGCAGATATTTTGCCGTGCCCGCGGTGGCGACCAGCCGAAACCCCATTTCCTGGAATCGCCGCGCTATGGGTGTCAGCGCGCGCTTGTCCGAGTCGTTGACGGTGACGAAGATCGCGCCCTGACTGGGCAGCACGTTGTCGGCCGACAGCTGCGCCTTGCCGAACGCGCTGCCGAAGGAGTCGGAGATCCCCATCACTTCCCCGGTCGACCGCATCTCCGGCCCCAGGATCGGATCGAACTCGCGGAACTTGTTGAAGGGGAAAACGGCCTCCTTCACCGAGATGTAGGCCGGCGTCACTTCCTCCGTGAACCCGATGTCCTCGAGCGACTCCCCAAGCATGACGCGGGCAGCGATCGACGCCAGCGGAACCCCGATCGCCTTGGACACGAACGGCACGGTTCGGCTGCCGCGAGGATTCACCTCCAGCACGTACACGTCTCCGTCCTTGATCGCGTACTGGACGTTGATCAGACCGACGACGTTCAGCGCTTTGGCCAACGCCACCGTGTGTGCGCGCATCTCGTCGATGTGCTCCTCGTCGATGAGGTATGGAGGCAGAACGCACGCGGAGTCGCCGGAGTGAATGCCGGCGTCCTCGATGTGCTGCATCACTCCGCCAATCACCACACGCTCGCCGTCGGAGATGGCGTCGACGTCGGCCTCGAACGCGTCCTCGAGGAATCGGTCGATCAGCACCGGCTTGTCCTCCGAGACCCGCGCCGCGCGCTCGAAGTACTGCTCGAGAGACCGCTCGTCGTAGACGATCTCCATCGCCCGTCCGCCCAGCACGTAAGACGGGCGCACCAGCACCGGATACCCGATGCGAGCCGCCGCTTCCACCGCTTCCTCGAGACTCGTCGCCGTGCCGTTCTCCGGCTGTCGGATGCCCAGGCTGCGGGCGATGGCGTCAAAGCGCCGTCTGTCCTCGGCGATGTCGATTGCATCGGGCTGGGTGCCCAGCACCTTCACGCCCGCCTTCGCCAACCCGGTCGTCAGCTTGAGCGGCGTTTGTCCGCCCAGCTGCACGATCACGCCGAGCGGCTGCTCCCGCTCGACGATGTCGAGAACGTGCTCGAGGGTGAGCGGCTCGAAGTACAGCTTGTCGGAGATGTCGAAGTCGGTCGAGACGGTCTCGGGATTCGAGTTGATCATGATCGTCTCGTAACCCTGGTCCCGGAGCGCCAGTGCCGCGCGTACGCAGCAGTAGTCGAACTCGACACCCTGCCCGATGCGGTTCGGTCCGCTGCCGAGGATCACCACGGACTGCTTCCCGGTGCGGGGTGCCTCACTTTCCTCGTCGTAGCTGCTGTACAGGTAAGGCGTCGCCGAAGGAAATTCGCCGGCGCAGGTGTCCACCATCTTGTAGGCGGGAATCACGCCCATGCCCGTACGCCGCGCCCGCGCCGCCGCCTCCGGCTCGCCGCGCAGATCAGCGAGCTGACGATCGGAGAATCCCATCCTCTTCATCCGCCACAGGACCTCCCTGTCGACCGTCTTCAGCTCGGCGAAGGCCTGCTCGGCGTCGAGCAGCTCCCGCATCTGCGCCAGGAACCAGGGATCGATGCCGCTCAGGTCGCGAATTTCGTCTATGGAGAGGCCGGCCTGCATCGCGCGCTTGATCTGGAATATTCGCTCGGGCGTCGGCTGCCTCAGCGCCCCACGAAGGGATTCGACGGACTCGTCATCGAGACGATCGTCGGCGCCCGTCGACGCCACTGCCCACCCCGCGCGCCCCGTCTCCAGTGCCCGCAGCGCCTTCTGAAACGCTTCCTTGAAGGTCCTCCCGATCGCCATCGACTCGCCAACGGATTTCATCTGCGTGGTAAGCCTGGGATTGGCAGCGCGGAATTTCTCGAAGGCGAAACGCGGACATTTCACCACCACGTAGTCGAGCACAGGCTCGAACGAGGCCGGGGTGGTGCCGGTGATGTCGTTGGGAATCTCGTCGAGACGATATCCGACGGCGAGCTTGGTGCCGATGCGCGCGATCGGGAACCCTGTCGCCTTGGACGCCAGCGCCGAAGAGCGCGAGACGCGCGGATTCATCTCGATGACCAGCATCTCGCCGTTCTCTGGATTGATGGCGAACTGGATATTGCACCCGCCCGCCTCGACGCCGATCTCCCGGATCACCGCCACGGCGGCGTCGCGCATCAGCTGGTACTCGCGGTCGGTCAGAGTCATGGCCGGCGCCACGGTGATCGAATCGCCGGTGTGCACGCCCATGGGATCGATGTTCTCGATCGAGCAGACGATGACGACGTTGTCCGCTCCGTCGCGCATCACCTCGAGCTCGAATTCCTTCCAGCCGATGACGCTCCGCTCCACCAGCACCTGGCTCACCGGCGAAAGATCGAGCCCTCGCCGGACCGTCTCCTCGAACTCCTGCCGGTTGTAGGCGATGCCGCCCCCCGTCCCGCCGAGTGTAAACGCGGGGCGGATGATGGCGGGAAAGCTGGTCGTTTCGAGGATGTCAAAGGCTTCGTCAAGAGTGGTCGCGATTCCGCCGGGAGGAGTGGCCAGCCCGATGCGCTTCATCGCTTCGCCGAAGAGCTTCCTGTCCTCGGCCATCGCGATTGCGCGCGCATCGGCGCCGATCAGCTCGACTTCGTATTTCTCCAGTACGCCACCCTCCGCGAGCTTCATCGCCACGTTGAGCGCCGTCTGGCCGCCCATCGTGGGCAGCAGCGCGTCGGGCCGCTCCTTGGCGATGATCAGCTCGACGTACTCGGGCGTGACCGGCTCGATGTAAGTGCGGTCGGCGAATTCGGGATCGGTCATGATGGTGGCCGGATTCGAGTTCACCAGGATGACCTCGAACCCCTCCTCGCGCAGCGCTTTCGCCGCCTGAGTGCCCGAATAGTCGAACTCCGCGCCTTGCCCGATGATGATCGGACCGGAGCCTATGACCAGAATTCGGTGAAGGTCAGTTCGTTTCGGCATTCAAGGGGGAGACAGTGGATCAAACTTAACTGTATTGCGGAGAGAGGAGGACCAACGGCATTGCTGATTGCTGATGAATTGAGGGTCGAGGACTAGAGGCGTTGCTGATTGCTGATGAATTGAGGGTTGCGGACTAACGGCAGTCCTGATTGCTGATGAATCGAGGTTCGAGGACAACGGCGGACAAGCAGAATCGAGGACAACGACCTGTCGCCTTCTTCGTCGGGAATCCTGCGTGTATGTCTTTCGTCCGTAGTCTTTGCAGAATCAGCAATCAGCAATGCCCTTAGTCCGCAACCCTCAATAAATCAGCAATCAGGACTGCCGTGAGTCCGCAACCCTCAATAACAGGACTGCCTTTGCTCCTGCCTTCTAAGTCAGAAAAAAGGGGAGCCCAAAGGCTCCCCGTTCTTTCACAGCCGTCTAAAGGCTCAGACTCAGGCAGCGCTCTTTCCTCTCGGCGCGCGCTGGATTTTCCCCGCGTGGAGGCAGCGGGTGCAGACCTTCACCTTGGTGATCTTGCCGTCAATCAGGATGCGGGCAACCTGCAGATTGGGCTTCCAGGTGCGACGCGTCTTGTTGTTCGCGTGCGAGACGTTGTTGCCGTATGCGACGCCCTTGTCGCAGACGTAGCAGCGGTTTCTCTTGATCTGCGCCATTAGGCCTCCGCTCCGATCAGCTCGATGCGCGCCATCTCGGCGCCATCGCCCTTGCGGTGTCCGGTTTTGAGAATGCGAGTATAGCCGCCCTTTCTGGTCGCGAATTTCGGACCGATCTCCTGGAACAGCTTGTCGGCGGTCTCGCGGTGCGCGACGTGGCGGCCGGCGAGGCGCCGGTTGTGGAGCGTGCCGGTCTTCGCCTTGGTGATCAGCTTTTCGACGAAGGGACGGAGCTCCTTGGCTTTCGCCTCGGTCGTCTCGATCGCGCCGCGCTCGATCAGTGCCTTGGCCAGGCTCCGCATCAGGGCGAGCTTCTGCTCGCTGGTGCGGCGGAGCTGACGGCCGGTTTTACGGTGACGCATCCTTACACTTCCTCTTCGTCGTCGGCGCCGACGGTGGCGACGTTACGGTTTGGTGGCGTGCCCTGATCGGTGATGCGGACGCCGTCGGGAGACTCCTCGTACTTCATGCCGAAATTGAGGTTCTCTCTCTCGAGCAGGTCGGCGATCTCGTTCAGCGACTTCTTGCCGAAGTTCTTTACCTGAAGGATCTGGCTCTCACTCTGACGGACCAGATCGCCAAGCGTGCGAATGTTGGAGTTCTTGAGCGAGTTCACGGAGCGAACCGAGAGCTCGAAATCTTCGATCGGGGTGCGGAGCACATCGGCCAGACGGTGCGCATCGCCGCCCGGCATGTCGGTGCCCGGAACCAGCGGCGCGGACGCGTGCGAGCCGAAGCCGGCGAAGTACTGGAAGTGCGTCTGCGCCAGAGCGGCGGCGTAGCTCACTGCCTCTTCCGGCGTGATCGTGCCGTTGGTCTCGACCGTCAGCGTCAAACGATCGTAGTCGGTGCGCTGGCCGACGCGTGTCTCCGCGACGGCGAAGTTGGCGCGACGGACCGGGTTGTAGATCGAGTCGATCCGGACGACGTCGACGGGCAGAGTCTTGTCGACGACGTGCTGATCGGATTCCACGTATCCGCGGCCGCGACCGACGTACAGCTCGACGTTGATCTCGCGGTCACCTTGCAGCGTGAACAGCTGGTGGTTGCGGTCTACGATGGTGACACCGCTCTGATTCTCGATATCGGCGGCCGTCACGGGACCGGCCGAGCTCTTCGAGATGCGAAGGACGATGTTCTCGACGCCTTCGTCGAGCGAGAGTGTCAGCGACTTGAGGTTGCCGATGATCTGATGAACATCCTCAACGACGCCCGGAATGGTCTGATGCTCGTGGAGGACCCCGTCGATGCGGAATCCCCACACTGCCGAGCCGCGGAGCGAGGAGAGAAGGAGACGCCGCATGGCGTTTCCGAGGGTGTGTCCGAAGCCGCGCTCGAGCGGCTGAAGTCTGAATTCTGCGACGTTGGGATTGTCTTCGCGCTTGGTCGCTTCAACCAGCTGCGGACGGACAAGGCCCCTGAGATCGATTGCGGTTGCCATTTTTTTCTTTTCCTTGAACGTGCCACCCCGCCCCTAACGCGCGGTGAGCCCGTAACGAGAGTTAGGGTCTCGTCCTGCTGGTGATGCTGCGGATTGCGAACCAACTGCATTGCTGACTGCTGATTAATTGCGGAGTGCGGGCTGCGGACCATAGCACTTCCCGCTTCCCCCTTCCCGCTTCCCTACTTCGAGTACAGCTCGACCACCAGCTGCTCCTGAGCAGCAATTGGAATATTCGGCCTCGTCGGTCTCTCCAGCATTCTTCCGCTGAAGGTGTCGCGGTCGACGGCGATCCACGACAGCGGCGCGCCACGGCTCGACTGATCCATCGCCGCCATCACGCTGGCCTGCTCGCGCGACTTCATGCGAACGCGGATCTCCTGGCCCGGCTGCACCAGAAAGCTCGGGATGTCCACCGACTTCTGGTTGATCTCGACGTGACGGTGCCGGACGAGCTGGCGCGCCGCCTTGCGGCTGCCCGCGAATCCCATGCGGTACACGACGTTGTCCAGGCGCGACTCCAGCGCGGCGAGAAGATTGTGTCCCGTGATCCCCGGCAGCGGTGCAACGCGCTCGAAGGTGTTCCGGAACTGTCTCTCGCTGACGCCGTAGATGCGCTTGATCTTCTGCTTCTCGCGCAGCTGCTTCGAGTACTCCGACATCTTGCGACGGCGGGCGGTCGAAGCTCCGTGCTGGCCGGGAGGCGTCGGACGACGCTCGACCGGGCACTTCTCGGTGAAGCACTTGGTCGCCTTGAGGAACAGCTTGGTTCCCTCGCGGCGACACTGCCTGCAGCTCGATTCCGTATAACGCATCGGCTAGACCCTCCGCCGCTTGGGCGGGCGGCAGCCGTTGTGCGGAATCGGCGTGACGTCCTTGATCGACTTGACCTGCAGGCCGGCGGCGACGAGTGCCTGGATCGCCGACTCGCGACCTGATCCCGGACCCTGCACTCTCACGTGCACCCGCCGAACTCCAAGCGTGAACGCCTCGCGCCCGGCCTGCTCCCCGGCGACCGTCGCGGCAAACGGCGTCGACTTCTTGGATCCCTTGAAGCCCGCCTTGCCCGACGAGCCCCACGAGATGGTGTTCCCGTGTGTGTCGGTGATGGTGATCGTGGTGTTGTTGAATGTGGCGCTGACGTGGGCGACTCCCTCCGCCTCGATCACGCGCTTTGCTTTCTTTCCAATAGCCATAGGATTACTTCGTTACCTTCTTCTTGCCGGCGATTGCGCGGCGTGGGCCCTTCTTGGTGCGGGCATTGGTGTGCGTGCGCTGACCACGGACCGGCAAGCCGCGACGGTGGCGGATGCCCCTGTAGCTGCCGATGTCCATGAGCCGCTTGATGTTCATCGCGATCTCGGTGCGCAGCGCGCCCTCGACGCGAAAATCCTTCTCGATCGCCTGACGGAGCCGATTGGTATCGGCGTCATTCAGGTCGCGAATCCGTTGCTCCGAGTTGACCCCGGTCGATTGCAGAATGCGACGCGCGGTCGCGCGGCCGATGCCGAAGATGTACGTGAGACCGATCTCAACCTTCTTCTCGCGCGGCAGATCCACGCCAGCAATACGCGCCATTATCAGCCCTGCTTTTGCTTGTGTTTTGGATTGCGCTTGCAGATGATGCGAGTCACGCCCTGTCTCTTGATGACCTTGCAGTGCTCGCAGATCGGCTTGACGCTGCTACGAACTTTCACGGTCCTACTCCCCGCTTGATGAGCAAAAGGGGCACAGTGCCCCCAGTTTTCCGAGCTAGCCTTTCAAAATACATTGACCGAACAACAGACGCAACCCGGAGGGACAGGCCAAAGCGCGACGGGGAATAGGCTTACGTCTGGGAGCCCGGGGTTGGATTCGGACTCGTCAAAGGGTCGTCATCACTGACTTTAGCTCGGACGCCGGCTCCTTGGCCTCGGTGATCATCCGGCCCAGCACGATGTAGTTCGCACCCGCCCTGGCTGCTTCGGCGGCGGTGACGGTGCGTTTCTGATCGTCCGTCCTTCCGCCCGCGGGCCGTATTCCCGGCACCAGCAGCTTGAGCCTGGAGCCGTACTTGGCGCTGATCTTCTGGGCCTCGAGGCCGCTGCACACCACCCCATGGGCGCCCGCGTCGGCACACTCCCCGGCCAGCCGCAGCACCTCGCCGTAAACCTCGAGCGATTTCCGGCCCCACGCGGTCCGCAGCATCGCCGCGTCGATCGAGGTCAGAATCGTAACACCCAGCACCCCGCAGTTGGGGCCGGCGCCCTCCACCGCCGCCTCCAGCATCTCTCGGCCTCCGGTGGCGTGGACCGTGACGAGCTTGGCGCCAATCCCGGCGGCGCTGCGCGTGGCGCCCCGCACGGTATTCGGGATGTCGTGAAACTTGAGGTCCAGAAACACATCCTTGCCGAGCGCTCGCAGGGCCTGGACGATCTGCGGCCCGGCGGCCGTGAAGAGCTCGGCGCCCACCTTGTAGAACTTGCAGGCGTCACCCAGCCGCTCGACCATCGCCAGCGCCAGCTCGGCGCGAGGGAAATCGAGCGCGATGATCGGTATCGGGCGCTTCGACGGCGAAGCGGCGGTTGCCTGGTGCTTCGAGGCGACCTTGGCTTTGGTCCCGCTTGGCCGCTGGTGCGGGCTCACTTCAGCTCTTCCATTCGAGAGTTCCGCGAAGCTCGGACAACGAATCTATCCCTTTCCGCCGACACCACGCTTCCAGATCAGCGACCAGTTTTTCGGGCAGCCGCGGCTCCTGCATCGCGGCGGTTCCCACCGCCACCAGCGACGCGCCGGCCATCACGTACTGAACGATATCGGTCGCCTTGGCGATGCCACCGACACCGAGGACGGGCAGCTGCACCGCCCTGCTGACCCGGTAGGTTGCCAGCACCCCGACGGGCAGCAGTCCGGGACCGCTGACCCCACCGCTCCCGAACCCCAGCGCCGGTTTGCGCGAATCGACGTCGATCACGAGTCCGGGGAGGGTGTTGACGACGCTTATCCCGTCGGCGCCGGCGTCGGCGGCGACGGCCGCGGTCCTCCCAATCTCCGGCAGAGTGGGCGACAACTTCACAAAAATTGCCCGCTGGGTCGCCGCCCGGGCGCGGCTCACCACTTCGGTGAGCGACTGCGCGTCGGCGCCGAACTCCATCCCACCCGCTCGCACGTTCGGACAGCTCACGTTGAGCTCGTAGCCGGAGATGACCGACGCATCATCCAGCATCGACACCACGCTAGCGAAATCCTCGACGCGGTTCCCGACGACGTTCACCAGCACCCGGGCGCGCCGCAGATTGGCGGCAAGCCACGGCAGGTGCTCGGCCTTTACCTCGTCGACGCCCGGGTTGGCCAGCCCGACGGCGTTGATCATTCCGCCACTGAATTCGGCGACGCGCGGCGCCGGCGCGCCGTGCCGGACCTCGAGGCTCACTGCCTTGGTGACGAGCCCGCCGAGGCGGTCGAGGTCGACCACGCTGGACAGCTCACGCCCGTATGCGGCGGTTCCGGCGGCAAGCAACAGTGGATTCTGAAACTCGATTCCTGCGGCGGTGACTGCGAGCAGGGACGAGGCCACCGCTACCGGGTGCCTCCGACGCGTAGCTCGTAATGCGCGAGGTACGAAATCACCGAGCTGGCGATGTTGCGAGCCAGCGCCCGCTGGTTGGCGTCGTCGCTCAGATAGGTCGCTTCCGACTGATTGCTGCCGAAGCCCAGCTCGATCAGCACCGCCGGCATGTACGATCCGCGAAGAACCGCGAAGTTGGCCTGCTGCACGCCGCGATTCGGTCCCGGATGAACCTCGATCAATCCGTCCTGGATCGTCTGCGCCAGATCGCTCGATTCGCGCAGGTGCTCGTTCTGGGCCATGTCGGTGATGATGAAGCTCAGCGGGTCTCCCTTTCCAGCGTTGGCGCCCGTCTCGAACTTCACTGATTCGTTTTCCATGTCCTGCACGCGGCGCTCGTCTTCGGTCTTGGCTTCGGCGAGGAAATATGTCTCGAATCCGCGCTCGCGCGCGCCCGCTGCGTTGCTGTAACCGGGCGCGTTGACGTGGATGGAGACGAACACGTCGCCGTGGTTGCTGTTGGCGATCTTGCCGCGATCGTACAGTGCGATGAGTGTGTCGGTCGTCCGCGTCATCAGCACGTCGTAGCCGCGGCCGCGCAGCACCGCCGCCAGCTTCTTGGCCACCGACAGCGTCACGTCCTTCTCCACGAACCACGTGGGGCCGCCGATCGGGCCCCGCATGCCGTTGTCCGGGCCGCCGTGACCGGCGTCGATAACCACCAGCTTCCGCTGCGGTGATTTCGTCGGCGCCGATCTGCTCGGGAGCTCCGGCGACGACCGCTCGGGCGGCGGAGTCGGCGCCGCGACCACCGCGGAAGGAGTGTTGTTCCGCAGCTCACCCTGCGCGACATCGTAGGAGTAGCCGGCGTAGCGCGGAACCACTTCGCTCACGAACTCGAACGGGAGATAGAGCTGCCCTCCATGCACCTGCGGTGCGCGTGTCAGCGGGATGGTGAGGGTGTCGAGCTTGGCGAACGGAATTCCATCGATGAGCGCCAGGCGCGCGCGCGGGAACGCGAGGGTATAGTGAAGATTGGTGCCCGTGACCAGGGTTCCCCTGGTCGCGTTCATGAGGAAGTCGGCCCGCACCGTCGGCACGCCCGCAACCATCACGACCGGGATCTGACTGGACGCGGGGCCGTCGCGCACGATTACGACGTTCGGAGCGGGCGCCGCGATCTGCAGAGCAAGAGCCAGCGCTATCATCGGGTGCGCACCGCGCGCTGCATGTCGCGCTCGTCGTCACGCCGTTTTTCGTCGGCGCGCTTGTCGTAGAGTTTCTTGCCCTTCCCGAGAGCCAGCGCGACTTTCGCCTTGCCGCGCTTGAAGTACAGCTCCAGCGGAATGAGCGTCAGGCCCTGGCGCTCGACGGCGCCGATCATCTTGCGGATCTCCTTCCTGTGCAGGAGGAGCTTCCGTGTCCTGGTGGGCTCGTGATTGAAGTAGCTCGCCTGTTCATAAGGCGATATGTGCAGATTGAGCAGAAACACTTCTCCATCTCTGACGATCGCGTAGGAATCAGCGATGTTGGCTTTGCCGTTGCGAAGCGACTTGACCTCGCTTCCGGTCAGAACCACCCCCGCTTCCCAGGTGTCGAGGATGTGGTAGTCGTGCCTGGCGCGTTTGTTCCGCGCCACCGACTGCTTTTCATCCTTCTCGACGGTCTCTGCCATTTGACTTCGTTTCCAAGTTAGACGCAACAATCATCTTCAGAAAGCCCGCTCGCGTTGACTTGCATCGACGTGCTTTCTACATTCCGAAGCTCGGCCCGCCGAAGTGGTGGAACTGGTAGACGCGCTGGCTTCAGGAGCCAGTGGGCGCAAGCTCGTGGGGGTTCGAGTCCCCCCTTCGGCACGTAAAAAAGAACGGCGCGTCTGATCATTCAGGCGCGCCGTTTCTGCATCGAAGGCGGAAATCTAGACCGTCTCTAGAATCGGAAGGCCCGTTCGCTCATCGTCGCGCTTCTCCCCGCTCGGCAACCCGACCCGCTCCCGCACGGTCGGCTCGTCATGGAGGAGATCGGCGAGAGTCACTCCCTGCAGCACGTCGTCGATCCGACGCTGCAGCATCACCCACACCGGCCTGATGCTGCAGTTGTGCGAGGCCGAGCACCGCTCCTCTTCCACGGGATGACTGACGCAGTGCAGGTCGAACGTCTCGAGCTCCGAGGCGTGAATGACATCCCTGATCGAGATCTCCGCCGCCGGCTTCGCCAGCACGTACCCGCCGCGCGCGCCCCGTGTGCTCGTGATCACGCCCGCGCGCCTCAGGCGGAGCAGGATCTGCTCGACGTAATCCGCCGGCAGGCGCTCCTGCCGCGCGATCTCGCGGCCATTGACCGGCCCCAGATCGGTACGCTTGGCAAGGTTCAGCGCGCAGATCACACCGTACTCCGCCCAGGTGGTTATTCGCATGCTCTCAGGATAGAGATTCGATGGCGTCAGGACAAGGGAGGGAACCCTGCGAGCAGGTAATAGCGTCGTGCACGGGCTAGCCCGCGGAAACCCCGCCGTGCTTCCCGCCGGGCACACCGATCTCCGTCATCTTCCTGAGATCGAGCACCTCGTCGATCTCGTCGTCGGGAAGAACTTTTTCGCGCTTGACCAGGTCGCGGATCAGGACGTTTTCCTTCACCGACTGCTTGCTGATCTCTGCGGCGCGCGCGTAGCCGATCTGCGGCGCCAGGGCCGTCGCCAGCGCGGCGGACCGTTCCAGCCAGTACTCGCACTGCGCTGCGTTGGCCTCCATTCCCTTTACGGTCGACTCGGCGAGTACGCGCGCAGCGTTGCGCAGAATCATCATCGAGAGAAGCACGTTCTGCGCGATAACCGGCATCATCACGTTGAGCTCCAGCTGTCCGTGTTCGGAAGCGATGCTGACGCACGCGTCGTTCCCGAACACCTGGAAACAGACCTGATTCACCATCTCCGGTATCGAGGGGTTCACCTTGCCCGGCATGATCGACGAGCCGGGCTGCACGGCCGGCAGCTTGATCTCGTCGAAGCCCGTGCGGGGCCCGCTCGCCATGAGGCGCAGATCGCTGGCGATCTTGCTCAGGTCGAGCGCCAGTACCTTTATCTGGGCGCTGAACGCAGCGACATCGCCCATGCTCTGCATCAGCTGGATCCGGTTTCTGCCCTCCCGCAGCTCCACCTTCGCCGATTCACGCAGGTACTTCACCATCAGTCCCGGGTACTCCGGCTCGACGTTCACGCCCGTGCCAACCGCGCTCCCGCCGATCCCCAGATCGCGCAGGTAATCCGCGGCCTGGACGACCCGCTCGAGTCCCCGCCGAATCGACCCCGCGTAGGCTTCGAGCTCCTGGCCCAGCCTTATGGGCATCGCGTCCTGAAGATGCGTCCGGCCCGACTTCAGTACGTCGTCGAACTCCTTCGCCTTCCTTTCAAACTCGCCCGCCAGATCTTTGAAGGCCTTCTCGAACGCCGGCAGCTCGGTTAGACACGCCAGACGAATCGCCGTCGGGATGACGTCGTTTGTCGACTGCGCCATGTTGACATGATCGTTGGGGTGCACGGGCGAGTACGCCCCGCGCTTCGCGCCGAGTATCTCGTTGGCACGATTGGCGAGCACTTCGTTGACGTTCATGTTGTGGGAAGTGCCCGCGCCTGCCTGGTAGACGTCGACCACGAACTGGTCGCGGTGCCGTCCCGTCAGAACCTCGTCGGCGGCCTTGACGATGGCGTCGGCGATCCGCGCGTCGAGCCGGCCCGTCTCCTTGTGCGTCAGCGCCGCCGCGCGCTTGATGCGCACCACCGCGTCGACGAACGCGGGGAGCGGCTTGAGCCCGCTGATCGGAAAGTTCTGCACCGCGCGCAGCGTCTGAACGCCATAGAGGGCATCGGCAGGCACATCGAGCGCGCCAAGTGGATCCTTCTCGCTGCGGGTCTTCTCAGTCATGATGGTTCTTGAAGATCGAGGTTAGCGCCCGACGATGCGGGCGGTTCCGTTCAGAAAGGGATTGGTGCGACGCTCCTCGGCAATCGTCGTCTCCACGCCATGACCGGGATAGACGACGGTGTCGGGCGGCAGCGCCGCGATCTTTTCCAGCGTCGCCGCCAGCTGGGGTGGATTCGAGAATGGCAAATCGGTTCTCCCGATCGATCCGGCGAAAAGGCAATCCCCGACGAGCGCGATGCCCTCACCGTGAATGACGACGTGCCCGGGCGCGTGACCAGGGGCGTGCATCACCATCAGCTCGCTTGCCCCGACCGTCAGCTGCTGGCCGTCGGAGAAATCACGGTCGGGTGGCGGCGGCTCCTCGAATGGAATTCCGTAGACCTCCGCCTGTCGGGAGGCGGCTTCATAGAGCCGCCGGTCGGCGGGGTGAAGATAGACCGGTACGTCCCATTTGCGCTTCACCGCCGCGATCGCGCCGACGTGATCGACGTGGGCGTGCGTTATCCAGATGGCCTCCAGCTCGGCCCCGGAATTCTCGATTGCCTCGACCACGCGCTCTCCTTCACCGCCCGGATCGACGATCACGGCGCGGTTCGCCTGCTCGTCGACGACGAGGTAACAGTTCTCCTGGAACGCGCCTACCGTGATCGTTTCGATGTTCACCGTTTTCTCACTTGCTGACCGGTGGTTGCTGGGTCCAGACGACGATCGTGACGCAATCGTCGATCGCCCGGAATTGCACCGGCGCCTCGCGGGGCTTGTAGACCTCGAGCCCGGCGATTTCGCGGGGCGATATGAACTGGTCGACGTCGCCCGGCTCGACGCTCCGCCACTGGGTGCCATCCACCCAGACAGTCGGGCACGAGCCCGGCCTTCCTCCACCGAGAATCGTCATGTTCTGATTCGCGCGGATCGACGCGCCGCCCGGCCGATGATCGACGCTGATACCCGGCACCTCGCTCAACACGTCGCTCAGATACTGCGGATTTTTTTTCTCGATGTCGCTATACGTGAAGTACGTGCCCCACCCGGCGCGCCGACGCGCATTGAACCCGTCCTTGTCAAGCTCGTAGTTGCGCCGCGCTGTGACGAGAACCGGATCGAGGACGTTCGCAGTGGGACCGAGCGTCACTCGAACCTCCACCGGCTGGCGTCGGGTCACATTGACCGTCAGCCTCGTCACATCGAATCCAAGGTGGCGGACGATCAGAAGTTGGGTGCCCGTCGGCACTCCGTCGAGATCGAAGGTGCCGTCGGCGCGCGTCGTGACGGCGAGTCCCCACATCGGCGCTTCCACGCGCGCATCGCTCATCGGATTGCCGTCCAGCGATACGACCGACCCTTTGACGATTCCCTTTGCGGTCGTTGGCGTCACAGCGGGGAGCGTCAGGTTCTCGAACGTCAGTGGGCCGTCGTGGGTGCTGACCGCGACTTCGCCGGTAAACGTCCCCGAATATCCCGCCTGCACTGTCGCATCCAGATCCACGTGCAATCCGCAGAACCTGAAGAAGCCCGACGAATCGGAGCGCGCCTCCAGCTTGTGGGGCGTCCTCACCACGCCCGTCTCCTTGCTCACCACGATGTCGACCCACGCCAGAGAGACCGAGGCGGCTCGCACCGGTAGATCTGTGTCAGAGTCGAGCACCCGCCCGGCGACGACGGCCTGATGCTCGGCGGCCGGCGAGGCACCGCAATATCTCGCCGCCAGTGTTTCCACCGAAGGGATCGCCAGATTCGCCACGCCGGTGCTGTCGCGCCCAACCGCGAATGGCCTGGTTGTCAGCGTCAACCCCAGAGTCTCGAGCAGCGGATGAAACACTCCGATCTGGTAGGTGCCGGGCGCGAGGCTGTCGATCGTAAATCGACCCAATGAGTCCGTGATCGCCGGCGATGCCATTCCCGAGACCAGAACTTCCGCGCCCTCGAGACCTGTACGATGGATGCTGTCGATTACCACGCCGACGATTCTCGAGGTATGTGGAACCGTGGCCTGCGCAGGAAGCCCCTGCGCCGGCATGAGCACCGCGACACATAGCGCGACGCCCAGCCTCGGCATCAGGTGTAGCCGCCCGCGCTCACGTGCGAGCTCTCGAGCGCCCCGCGAGTCGCTTCGCCCGATCCGTTGCGCTGCATCTCCTTGAAGCGACCGATGTATTTGTCGGCCGCGATCGCCGCCGTAGTCGCATCACCAGCCGCGGTCGTGACCTGCCGAGTGAGCTGGGCGCGCAGATCGCCCGCCACGAAAAGCCCGGGGATCGACGACATCATCGCGTTGTCCGTGACTACGTAGCCCATCACGTCGTGGTCGAAGTGCCCGGCGATGACTCCGGTGTTGGGACGGAAGCCGATGAAAATGAACAAGCCGTCGGCGGGGAGAAAGCTCCGCTGGGCCGTCACCAGGTTGTGCAGATGGAGGCCTTTCATCCCCTTCTCGTCGTCTCCGTCCACCTTCTCGACCACGGTGTCCCAGATGACTTCGATCTTCGGATTCTCGAAGACGTGCTGCTGTAGAATCTTCGACGCGCGGAATTCGTGACGCCGGTGGACGAGATAAACCTTGCTGGCATACCGCGTCAGGAAATCCGCCTCTTCGCACGCGGCGTCCCCACCCCCGACCACGGCGACGACCTGCTGCTTGAAGAACGCCGCGTCGCAGATCGCGCAGTACGACACGCCCTTACCTGCGTACTCGAGCTCGCCGGGGATACCCAGCTTGATGGGCGTCCCGCCCGCTGTCACGATCACCGCCGGCGATCGGAAGATCTCGCTCTTGTCGGTCTCGGCGTGAAAATAACCGTCGGGCTGCTTGGATACCGACGTTACGCCCGTCGTCTCGAAGAATTCCGCGCCAAACTGCTTGGCGTGCGCGGCGAATTTCTCGGCCAGCTCGTAGCCGAGGATTTTCGGAAATCCGATGACGTCGTCGAGATACTCGGTGTTGAGGAGCTCACCGCCGGGAAATCCGCGCTCGAGCACCGCGGTGCGCAGCATGGCGCGCCCGGTGTACAGCGCCGCGGTCATTCCCGCGGGCCCGGCGCCGACGATTACAACGTCGTACTCACGGACAGTGGCCAAAATTCTTGCCTTGAAGAAGTGCTACCAGACAGAAGCGAACAACTGAAATATAACCGCCGGCGAAGTTCCTTTGCCGCAATCAGTTGCGTACGTGACGCCCGCCGTCGACGATGATCGTCTCGCCGGTCACGTAATCTGCGGCGAGCAGATAGAGGACAGCCTGAGCCACATCTTCGGGACTCCCCAGTCTGCCGAGCGGAGTAGTTGCGACGAGCTTGTCGGCCTGTTCCTGGGTCCATCCGTCGGGGAGCATCACCGGTCCCGGGGCGATTGCGTTCACGCGAATCTTAGGCGCCAGCGCGTGGGCCAGACCACGCGTCATCTGGATGATCCCCGCCTTGGTGATGGAGTGTGGCACGTATCCGCGCCAAGTCTCGAACGCCGCCAGGTCGGCGATGTTGACTATGGCGCCCCCGTTCTTGTCCATCGCACGCGCCGCCGACTGAGAGAGAAAGAACGGCGCCCGCAGATTGAGCGCGAACATGGCATCCCAATCCTCCACCAGCACTTCGCCCACCGGTGTGCGGAGCATCACCGCAGCCGAGTTCACCAGCACGTCGAGAGACCCGAAAATCTTGACGGTGTGCTCGATCAGCCTCGGCCCAGTGGCCGGATCGGTCAAATCGCCCGGAAGAGTCCGCGCATCGCTGCCCGCGGCGACGATCTCGTCGGCCGTCTGCCGCGCCCCTTTTTGCGACCCCGCATAGTGCACGCCGACCCGCATCCCGGCTCTGCCGAGCGCAAGGGCGATGACGCGACCGACTCGCGTCCCCGCTCCGGTGACAAGTGCTACGCGGCCATCTAGCTCCACGCCTGCCGCCTCATTGGGAAGAGCGGGAAGATGCAACGGCGGCCAGCTTTTCGTCCTGCCTGTCGAGCCATTCGATCGGCACGTTCATGATGCCCAGCCGGCGCGGGCCATCGTTCGCCCCATGCCAGTCGGAGCCACCGCTTGGCAGCAAGCCGAAGAAATCCGCCAGCGCCTGGAGGCGCTTTACGTCTTCCGCTGAATGGCTCGGGTGCCGGACCTCGACTCCGTCGAGTCCCGACGCAACCAGCGGCTCCAGTCTGTCGCGTCGTCCGCCGTCGCCCGGGTGCGCCCAGATGGCGAGGCCGCCGGCGTCGTGGGCAATGCCAATCGCATCTTCTATAGAGAGTTTCTCTTTCGCCACGAAAGCGGTCCCGCCGCCGCCAAGATATCGGGTGAATGCGTCCCGAAAGTCGTGAACCACCCCGCGCGCGATCAGCGCTCTCGCCACGTGCGGCCTCCCGACCGCGCCGCCATTGGATTGCTGCAGCACTTCGTCGAGTGTGAGCGGTATCCCAAGCGAATTCAGCTTCTCGACGATCTTCCCGGCGCGGGCGTGCCGCTTCTCACGAAGGTCGGCGAGGCGGCGCTGCAGCGTGTCGAGTTGGCTGAGGTGAAGCGCCAGCAGGTGAACCTCGTGGTCGTCCTGGAACGCGCTCAGCTCGACACCGGGGATCACACGCACTCCGAGCCGCTCGCCCGCTCCGCGCGCGGGCTCCACGCCGTCTATGGTGTCGTGATCGGTGAGCGCCAGCGCCGCCAACCCACAGCGCTGAGCAGCTTCGATGACTGCGTCGGGCGGGAGGGTTCCGTCAGACGCGGTCGAGTGAGTGTGCAGGTCGACGAATGCCGCCCGGCCCGCATCCACACTCACTGCTCGTAACCGGCCTCAGGCGACGTAAAGCTCGGCTGCGACTGCTGGAACAGCTCCCTCAGCTGCGCGTCTGACAGCTCGGCGAACGCCTGCTCGCGCGAGCGCGTACTTTGCGGCGAGTAGCGCGTCACGCGCACCTCACGATCCTTCCCCTCGCCGCGGGAAAAGAGAAGACCGTACTCGTCCTGGGTGTACTGGGTGATGTAGCCCGACGGGTACACATCCCATTTCCTGCCATCGACCTCGAGTGGGCGCGCCGGCATTAAAGTTTGACCTCCTGATAGACCCGCGTCGGATCAAGCGTCTTGTGGGGAGCGTTGGCGTGCGCGACCGTAAGCGTCTGCTCGTCGTCGGCTTCGGTGAACTCGATGAACGCACCCGGCAGTGATGACTCCTCGAACACCCAGAAGCGGCAGTTGGCCGCCTGGTAGTGCGAATGCAGCGCTTTCAGCCTCTTGGTATAGTTCGCCCGCTCGGCCGATGGCACCGTAGAACGTTGTATGGTCAGAGCCTTCGGCATCTTAGAGTCCGGTCTCCGGAAATGTTTCTATGGTCTTCTTGACGAAAGCGAGAAACTGGTCCGCAACGGCGCCATCGATCACACGATGATCGAAGGAGATCGAAAAATAAGCGCACGTACGGATGGCGATGGTATCCTCGCCGTCCGCGCCCGTCAGCACCTTGGGGCGCTTCTCGATGGCGCCGACGCCCATGATCGCCACCTGGGGCTGGTTGATGATGGGAGTCCCCATCAGTGATCCGAACACTCCCGGATTCGTGATCGTGAAGGTCCCTTCCTGGACTTCTTCCGGAGAAAGCTTCTTGGCGCGGGCCCGCGCCGCCAGATCGTTGAGGGCGCGGGTGATCCCCGAAAGCGAAAGGTCGTCGGCCCGCTTGATCACCGGGACGATCAATCCCCAATCGAGCGCGACGGCGACGCCGATGTTGATCTGCTTCCGGTAGATGACGTTTGTGCCGGCAACGGAGGAATTCATGATCGGGAAGGCCTGCAGCCCCTGAGTCACCGCCTTGATGATGAATGGCATGTAGGTCAGCTTCTGGCCCGTCGCCGCCTCGAATTCGGCGCGATTCCTGGCGCGAATGCGCGCCACACGGGTGAAGTCGATCTCGATGAACGACGTGACGTGGGCCGACGTGTGCCGCGAAGCGACCATATGGTCGCTGATGAGCGCGCGCATCTTGGACATCGGCTCGACGGTGTCGCCGGGCCATGGTTCCGGAAGCGGGAGAGCGCCGGGAAGCGGGAAGCGGGAAGGAGGAGCCGGGCTTTTGCCGGGGCCGCCCGAATCGATGAAGCCAAGTATGTCTCGCTTCGTCACGCGGCCGGCTACGCCAGAGCCCTGGAGCGACGCGATGTTTACGCCGTGCTCCGCGGCGATCTTGCGCACCAGTGGCGACGAGCGCGTGCGAACCCGCTCCTCGAAAGAATTCCCGTTGCCGGAGTGCGTCGCCGCGATTGCAGGCGCGGGCGGCTGCTGACGTGAAGGAGCACTCGCGGGGGTAGCTTGCCGTTGGGGGGCGGCCGGTGCCGGCGCAGCCGGGGCGGAAGATCCCGCCGTGCCGGCCACATCACCGCTTCCCGCTTCCCTCTTCCCGCTTCCCTCAATCGCCCCCTTCTCCGTCTCGAGACGCGCCACTACCGTCTGCACGGCAACGGTCTCGCCCTCTTTCACGATTATTTCGGCAATCACACCGGCGGCCGGCGCCGGGATCTCGGCGTCGACCTTGTCGGTCGAGATCTCGAAAATCGGCTCGTCCCGCTTCACCTCGTCGCCCACTTTCTTCAGCCACTTCGAAAGCGTGCCCTCGGCGATGGATTCGCCCATCTGCGGCATGATGATGTCTACCCGTGCCACCTCGTCTCCTTCGTTCCCTTTATGATGTCCGCCGGCTCTTGTTGAGCCGTCTCAGCACAAGAACAGGGAGCGTGAGTGCTCCAATAACCGCTCCAACTCCAGCATACACCCACCAGTTGCACGCCGGAAGCCCCTCAATCGGCTTGCAGCCCTGCACGCTTCCAACCAGCTTCCCGATCATTACAGCGATCATCCCACCGCTGAAAAAACCGGCGAACGTCGTAACGCATCCGACACCGAGGTTGCGGGCGATGAGCTGTCCGCGACTGAGCTCCAGCTCCATCAGTAGGCCGCGAGCCTCCGCAACGCGACGACGATGTCCGATGTCTGCGGCAGGACGTAGTCCTCCAGCGGGGGCGAGTACGGTAGCGGCACGTCAGCAGCGGTGACGCGGAGAATCGGCGCGTCCAGCCACTCGAACGCATTCTCGTTGATGCGCGATGTGATCTCGCCCGCAACGCCGCCAGTGCGCGTGTCCTCGTGCACGATGAGCACCCGGTTCGTCTTCTTCACGGTTGCCGTGATCGCTTCATCGTCCATCGGCAGCAGGCTGCGGAGGTCTATGACCTCCACCGAAAGCCCGTCCTCTTTTTCCACTCGCTCCGCCGCTTCCAGCGCTTTCCAGACCGTAGCCGCGTAGGTGATGATGGAGACGTCCGTCCCTTCACGCGCCACCCTCGCCTTGCCGATTGGTGTCAGGTGATCACCAGCAGGCATCTCCTCCTTTATCCGGCGGTAGAGATACTTATGCTCGAAGAAAAGCACGCAATCCTCGTCGCGAATCGCTGACTTGAGCAATCCTTTGGCGTCGCTCGCCGTGGCCGGATAGACGATCTTCAGGCCGGGGGTGTGCAGAAATGCCGCTTCCGGATTCTGTGAGTGGAACGGCCCCCCTCGCACGTACCCGCCGCTCGGCCCACGCACCACCATCGGGCAAGGCAACATCGCCCGATAGCGGGCCGTCGCGACGTAATTGGTCAGCATGTCGTAGCCCGTCGAGACGAAATCGATGAACTGCATCTCGCACACGGGGCGCATGCCCATGTGCGCCGCGCCGGCGCCAGCCCCGATGATCGCCGCCTCCGAGATCGGAGTGTCGATGACGCGCTGCGCGCCAAACCTTTCCATCAATCCTTCGGTGACCTTGAAGGCGCCGCCATACGCGCCGATGTCCTCGCCGAGGCAGAAGACGTTCTGGTCGCGCTCCATCTCCTCGAACAGGCCTTCGCGGATCGCCTCGAGGTAGGTGATCTCAGACATCGTGCGTTCCCCAGCCCGATGGCCGCTCGTTTACCTCGACCGCTGACTTGATTCCCTCTCTGAACCAGAGTGGGGTAACCTGCGGCGGGTCCGCGTAGATCCCTACCAGCGCGTCGGCTGGTTCCGGCATCGGCGACGCCTCCGCTTCGTTGGTCGCGGCGTCGATCTCATCTCTTACCCCCGCGTCGATCGATGCCAGCTCGGCCTGCTCGAAGCCGTCGGCGAGCAACCGCTTCACGTACCGGTCGATCGGGTCGTTCTCCGACGCCCACCGATCGATCTCACCGGCAGGCACGTAGGACTGATTGTCGTGCTCCGCGTGCCCCTTGCGACGATAGGTCATGAGCTCGATCAGCGTCACCCCACCGCCGGCGCGCGCCCGGTCCACCGCGCGCCTGGTGACTTCGTAGGTGGCGATGACGTCGTTGCCGTCTGCCTGCTCGCCGGCGACCCCGTATCCGATCGCCTTGTCGACGAGCTGCTTCGCCGCCGTCTGCTTGCTCAGTGGAGTCGAATACGCGTAGCCGTTGTTCTCGACGACGACCACCAGCGGGCACCGCTGCACCGCGGCGAAGTTGATTCCCTCGTGAAACGCTCCCGTCGACGTCGCGCCATCGCCGACATAAACGAGTCCGACCCGATCCTGCTTTCTCATCTTGAAGGACAGAGTCACCCCAGCCATCACCGGAACCATGTCGCCCAGGTGCGAGATCTGTCCGACGAATCCACGCAGCAGATCGCCGTAATGGATGTTCAGCTCGCGCCCGCGCGTCGGCGAGTCTCCCTTCGCCATGTACTGCTTGATGATCTCGTTGGGCTTAGCCCCTTGCACGAGCATCGATCCGAGGTTTCGGATCAGCGGTGAGAGAATGTCGCCTTTGGACCGATCGAGAGCGTACGCGCTGCCGACCGCGTCGGCTTCCTGGCCCAGCGATCGAAAAAGTCCGCCCACGACTTTGGTCTGGCGGTAAAGATTGACCAGGCGCTCCTCCAGGGAGCGGGTCAGCTTCATGTAGTAGTAAAGCTCGAGCTTTTGCTCGCGCGACAAGCTGCCGGCGGTAGAGGCCCGGCCGTTGTCCTTTTGCAGATTCGCCGGTTTCGACGCGGCGGTTCCGGACCGCGCCACGCTAGTACGCCGCTTCGATGCGGTGCCGCGGGTCTCCGGTTCTGTGGAGAGTCAGAAAAAACTTTTTGGCGTTGCGGTCGAGACGGCTCTCGCCCGTCTGATCAGTCGATACTTCGACGAAGGTGTAGTGACCGCCTTCCTTGCGAACGCTCATCTGCAGCTCGCCCAGAGGGCCGGCAAAGATTCTCGAGCGCGCGGTGTGGCCGCTCCGCTCCATTCCGATTTCCGGGAAAAATTCGTCGGCGACTCTCAGGACTTCTACGGGTGTCAGTTGTGTTCTGAAAAAATGACGCATAGATGGGATCAGGTACCCGGCTCGCTCGCCGGACGAACGGCTTGGATCCAGTCGACGCGCTCGAGAGGCATGCGCGGATCCTTTTCGCGGCGGAACTGGATCGCCGCCGCCCAGTCTCCGCTGGTCGGATAGAAGATCTTCGCCGAGTAGGTGCCGACCTCCTTTTCCTTCTTGAGGCCGTCGTTGGTGTTGGCGCGATCGGCGCTGGTGGCGAACACCCGGCCTTCGCCATTCTCGATTGGCTGGCCAGTTTTCTTGTCCTGCACGACGATCCGATACGTGATCGGCTCGAGCGCCAGCGGCGGCGTCGGGTCAGAGGTCACCCGGAACGCGTAATCGTCGGACCAAAGCCGGAGCTCCAGCGCTCTCGGATTGGGGCTGCAGCTCCCCGCTACCGTCGCCAGAAGGGCGATCGACGCCAGGCCGCGTATCATCAGGCGTAGTACTCCAGACCGAGGTGCGTGATCTGATCCTCGCCCATGAGATGCCGCAGGGTGTTTTTGAGCTTGGTCTGCTGAATGAAAAGGTCGTGCTCGGGCTGCAGGCCCGGCGCTGCCATTGGACTCTTGTAGTAGAACGACAGCCACTCCTGAATTCCCTTCATTCCGGCTCGGTGCGCGAAATCCGAGAACAGAGCGAGGTCGAGAACTATCGGCGCCGCCAGGATCGAATCGCGGCAAAGGAAGTTGATCTTGATTTGCATCGGATAGTTCATCCACCCGACGATGTCGATGTTGTCCCAGCCTTCCTTGTTGTCGCCCCGCGGAGGGTAGTAATTGATGCGCACGACGTGCGAGAAATCCTTGTAGAGATCCGGGTAGAGCTCAGGCTGCAGAATGGTGTGCAGGACGCTCAGCTTGGACTCTTCCTTGGTCTTGAACGACTGCGGATCGTCGAGGACCTCACCGTCACGGTTGCCGAGGATGTTGGTCGAGTACCAGCCGGCGAGTCCAAGCATGCGGGCCTTGAGGCCCGGCGCCACTATGGTCTTCATCCACGTCTGGCCGGTCTTGAAATCCTTGCCCGAGATCGGCACGCCGCGATCCTGAGCCAGCTTCAGCAGCGCCGGCGTATCGACGCAGAGGTTCGGCGCACCGTTGGCGAACGGCACTCCCTCCATGATCGCCGCGTAGGCGTAGAGCATCGACGGCGCGATGGCGTCGTCGTTTTTCTCCATCGCCTTCTCGAATTGCTCGATGGTCGCGTGCTGCGGGCCCGGCTTGATGAAGATCTCGGTCGACGCGCACCAGACGATTACGATGCGATCGCATTTGTTCTTCGACTTGAAATCGCGGATGTCCTGGCGCAGCTGCTCCGCGAGATCGCGTTTCGTCTTCCCCTTCTTCACGTTGGTGCCGTGGATGCGGGTGACGTACTTGTTGTCGAACACCGCCGGCATCGGTTTGATCTTCTTCAGGAAATCCTCGATCGGCTCGATGTCGCGCTCCTCGAGCACACCCGCCTTGCGGGCCGCGGTCAGCGCATCGTCAGGGATCGGATCCCAGGATCCGAATACGATGTCGTCGAGACTCGCCAGTGGCACGAAGTCCTTGATCAATGGCGCCCGCTTGTCGGTGCGTTTGCCCAGGCGAATCGTTGCCATCTGGGTCAGCGACCCGATCGGTTTCGAGTGCCCGCGGCGGATGCTCTCGACGCCCGCCATGAAAGTCGTGGCGACCGCGCCAAGCCCGGGAGTGAGAATTCCGAGCCTGCCGGTGGCCGGTGCTATGGATTTAGGAACATCACCAGAAGACGATCTGGCCAATTTGGTTCTCCGTTGTGTTTATGATTTCGCCCGGCGAGTCGCGGGCATGCTCGCCGCTTTGGACGAGGGCGCCGAGCTGGCGGCGCTTGGGGAAGCGGGATCGGTCACCATCCGGATCGGCCGCGCATCCATTTTCTCCGTCGCATGGTAGACGAAGGCGATCCGCTGCACCGCCGTGATCCACGCCGTCACCGTAAGCAACAGGATGATCGACATCAGCACCCACCCGTTCCAGAACAAGCCGAACAGCGCTTGCGGCGCCGACAGCAGCACGATCCGCTCGGGCCGCTGCATCACGCCGACCTTGGCGTCGATGCCGAGCGACTCGGCGCGCGCGCGCGTGTACGACACCATGAAGGTGCCGACGATGCCGAGCAGGCAGACCACCATCATGTAGATGTTGTGATGGATGGGGTTGGTGGCGTAAAAAACGGTGAGGCCGGCCATGAGTGCGCCGTCCGCGACCCGATCCAATGATGAGTCGTAGAAGGCGCCGAAGACCGTGCACCGCCCCGTCCGTCTGGCGACTTCTCCATCGATGACGTCGAAGAAAGCCGTCACTGCCATGATCCAGCCGGCGGTCATGATGTGACCGGTGGCATAGACGACTCCCGCCGCGACAGTCACGAGGGTGCCGAAGGTCGTGATCGTGTTCGGGCTTACCCTGTTCCGCGCCAGCAGACTGATCGCCGGCTCAATGACGCGGAGCGCTGCGTTTTTCAGATAGTCGGTAGGAGTAGGCATTCAGCTGGGGCCGGCGGTAAGCGATCGCTAGCCGACGTGCCGGATCACCGGCTGACGGCGCAGAAAAAAGGGCCGATGTGCAGCGCACTCCGGCCCCGTAAAACTAAGTCCTTCA
>DASXGU010000145.1:0-1714 GCA_036488915.1 Gemmatimonadaceae bacterium
GTTGCCCAGAGGCTGGTGAACGGCGAAGCATGACCATCGGCGCGCGATTCTGGACTGCGGCGCGCGCGGCTGGCGTCGGCTGGCTCGCGGGATGGCTCCTCGTGGCGCCCGTTCAACTGGTGGAGGCTATCTGCAACACCGGATGGGCCGCCGCAAAAACCACGCCCGGCCTCTTCGCCGAGGTGATCCTCCTCTCGCTCCTTCTGTGGACTGTTCTCTCTTTCGGCGTCGCGTGCTATTGCTGCTGCGCGTTCCTCTTTCCCACCGTCTGGATCATCTCTCCCCGGAGCATCCGCGCGCATCGCACATTGTGGGTGTCTTCCAATATAGGTTTCGGCTTTACCCTGATCGCCCTTCGCGCGCATGTGTGGACAGCTTTCAACCGCGATGGCGTTGGCTTCACCAACTTCTGGGTGTGGGCCGTCTACGCGTCGATCTTTTTCGGCGTCACTGCACAGCGCTATCAGCGCGCGATACGAAATGCCGGTGCCGCGGAGCCGGTTCTCAGCGAAAATCACCAATCCCAGCTTCGATAAGCTTCTAGTGTCGGCCAGCTGCGATCGACAACTCCCCCTACCACGTCTGGCATAACGATGGGCTGAACCGGGATAGACAGGCACCACGGCCCGAGAACTCAATCATGAGCAACTCTCCCGAAACTATTTGACCGCCAAACTTATCACATCAAAGCGACGAATGAGCTGGAACCCTGCGCTCTGAGCCCGGCACGCTGAAAGGATAGACTCAAGAAGATGCCTACGAATCGAAACACGCTCGACCAGGCCCACTCCTCCTATCTGCGCTCCGCCCTCCACCAGCCCGTGAACTGGAACGAATGGGGCGAGGAAGCCTTCGCCGCGGCCGCCCAGGAAGACAAGCCTATCCTGCTCGATATCGGAGCTGTCTGGTGCCACTGGTGCCACGTGATGGACCGCGAAAGCTATGAAGACCCCAAGCTCGCCGAGCTGATCAACCAGCATTTCGTCGCCATCAAGGTCGACCGCGATGAGCGCCCTGACGTCGATGCCCGATACCAGGCCGCCGTCTCTGCCATCAGCGGACAAGGCGGCTGGCCTCTCACCGCCATCCTCACCCCCGACGGCAAGCCCTTCTTCGGCGGAACCTACTTCCCGCGCGACGACCGCTACGGGCGCCCGGGCTTCGATCGCGTGCTGCTCACTATGGCCGAGGCCTGGAAGACGCGCCGCAGTGAAGCGCTCGAGTCGGCGGAGAGCATTGTCGCCGCTATCGAGCACGGAGAGACCTTCGCCGGACGCGCCGGCTCGCTCTCCCTCGCCATCGTCGACAAGCTGGTAGAGAGCGCCGTGAAGCAATTCGATCCGCGCTACGGCGGCTTTGGCACGCAGCCTAAATTTCCTCATCCTTCGGCACTCGATCTGCTCATCGATGTAGCCTCGCGCACCGGCAACGCATCCGCGCGCGAAGCCGCGACCGTCACTCTCACGCAGATGTCCCGCGGCGGCGTTTACGACCAGCTTGCCGGCGGCTTCCATCGTTATTCCGTCGATGAGCGCTGGGTTGTCCCGCACTTCGAGAAGATGCTGTACGACAACGCCGGCCTGCTCGCCAACTACGTGCACGCCTTTCAGTCCTTTGTCGACGCCGATGCCGCCCGCGTGGCCCGCGACATCATTCGCTGGCTCGACGAGAAGATGACCGACCGCGAGCGCGGCGGCTTCTACGCGTCACAGGA
>DASXGU010000223.1:0-12416 GCA_036488915.1 Gemmatimonadaceae bacterium
TTCCGGTCGGGCACATCGCCGGGTCCGGTTGGCTCGTCGCCGTTGAACGATCCGGCTTCGAATATCCATTTGCCGGTGCGCAACGCACCGATCGCTACAGCGCGCTCGGGAATTTGCGCCAGGTGATGATTGATCGGGTACTTCTCGAACGGCCTTGCCATCGGATCGTCGCTGCCGAACGGTGCGAAGCCTTTCCCGACACTGATGGACAAGCCACTGGCCGACTCGCCGAATCGGTGAGCCGAGCCGAGCACGAGCTCGTGCAGATAGGTGTGGGGATGCCGCCGATCGATGTACCCTTCGCCGAAAATGCCCGGAGTCAGCTCTCCGCGCTCGAGGGTAGCTCCCTCGAAATCGAGCGTGCTTCTCAGCGACAGCGACTCACCCCATGGCATCGCCATCAGCATGATCACCGGTTGAGTGAGATAACTCTCGGTGATGGCGCGCCCATGGATCGCTGGTGACTCGCGGGTGACGACGCCGATCGCCTGCGCTCCCACAGTGAGGACACCCGACGTTTGCGCCGGCGCGGTGACGCTGCCGGCACCGAGCAATCCCACCAGGAACATCGCTGATCGCAGAAATTCGTACGACCGCGACTCACGCTCGGTGCGCGGTCGGTTTGGCAGTTCGTGCAAACGAGTTGCAGGCTGGACGTTGGCTGTGCGAGACACTAGACTTTTCGCAATATCGCACCCGGGACAGACGCATGCTTCACAGAGTTGGGATCGCGGCATTGACCGCGATGGTCGCATTGCCGTTGGCGGCCCGATCACAACAGTCGGCTGTAGCGACCACCGGACCGGTCGTGAACGATCTCGCTCCGGATTTCACTCTGGCTGGCGCTGACAGGTACGGCCTCCTCAAGACCCCGGTTCATCTATCCGAGTATCGCGGACGCACCGTAGTTCTCGCTTTCTTCTATCAGGCGCGCACCAAGGGCTGAACCATCCAAATGGAGGCGTACCGTGATCAGTACGCCACGCTCTTCAACAATGGACGCAACGTCACCGTCATCGGCATAAGCGTCGACGCGGACACTACGCTCGCTTCCTGGGCGCGTGAAGAGGATTTTCCGGTGGTCTTCGCCAGCGATCCGGGCAGCGTCGTCGGTCGGCTTTACGGCGCATTCGACGCCAAGAACAACATCGACAACCGTTCGCTGTTCGTGATCGGCCCCGACGGCCGGGTTCGCTACGTCACCAAGCCTTTCAAGGTTCTGACGCCGGCCGCATACACTGACCTCGCGGCCGTTGTCGACAGCCTTGCTCCGCCCGCGAAAGCGGAGGGGACCAAATAAAACAGTCCTAAAGCGCTTTGCGCACCGCGGCTTCGAGATCCTGTTTGCCGCCAAGCCCGGTGTAAACGACCCGCCCTGATTTGTCGATGACGACGACGTACGACGTGGCAGGCGCGTCGAATGCATCGGCCGCTTTCCCTTCGACGTCGTAGTAGGTGTCGTGCGGCAGAGGATTCGCCGCCAGGAAACGCCGCACTTTCTCCGGCGACTGGTTGATCGCCACGGCGATGGCCATGAACTTCACCTGCTTGCCGTATTTCTTTTCCACATCGAGGAGCGTCGGCATCAACTCCTTGCAGTTCGGGCACCACGTCGCCCAGAACTCCATCAACACCGGGGTCTTGCCGATGTAACTGCCGAGGTTGACTGTCTTTCCGTCCAGCGCCTGCACCGCCACCGCGGGAGCCGGCTTACCGACCTCGATCCCCAGATCCTGCGCCTGTGCCCTTCCCGCACCGACGGCAGCCACCAGTGCGGCGATCGCCGACAGCCTTCCCAATGAAATCATTTTCGTACGCCTTTTTCTCGGTTGCGCGGATGAAGCTAGATGAGCAAGAGTCCCATCTGCACAAGGTAATACTCCGCAACCGCGAACATGATCAACGCGAAAAAGCGCTTGACCCAGACCATCCAGGTCCCCGCCCTCGGCAGACGCGCGATGGCGCCACTGAACAGCCCGACGATCACCAGCAGTGTGCACATGCCGAGTGAGAACACGAACAGATAAATGAAGCCGAGGATGCCGCTCTTGGTGGCGGTCACCCACGTCAGCACCGCGGCCATCACCGGAGCGGAGCAGGGCGCGGCGACGAGCCCCGACACCGCTCCCATCACGAAGACGCCTCCCAGGGTCCCGCCCTCCCCCGCCGCCGCAGCGCGCGTCAACAGCCAGCTCGGCACGCGCACCGGAATGACCTCGAGCATCGCCAGCGCCGCGAGAATCAGCAGATTGGCCATCGCGAAATAGAGCCACGGATTGGTGCTGACCGACCCGAAAAGCGTGCCCGACAGGCCGGCGAACAGTCCCAGCGACGCGTACGCCAGCGCAAGCCCGAACACGTAAGTGAGGGTCAGCGCCAGCGTTCTCGAGCGCGGGCGCGGAGCGTTTCCAACCGAGGTGCCGCCGACGATGGCCGCGGTGATCGGGATCATCGGATAGATGCACGGCGCCAGGCTCGTCAGCACGCCGGCAATGAACAGCACGGGCAGCGCGGTGAGCGGACTGGACGACAGCTGGCTGGAAATGTGTGAGAAGTCCACGATCGTGCCCGGATGCAGAAGAGGGATGCTATTTCGCAGCATCCCTCTTTGCAATGACGGACGCCCAAGCCTACTTCCTCGTCAGAAGCTCCTCGAACAGGTCGAGTGCCCGCGGGTCGTTGGATTGACCGAGCCAGAAGAGCGCCTTTTTGCGGATGTCGGGATCCTTGTTGGTACGCGCGATCGAGATGAGCGCCGGCACTCCTTCGTCCTTCGGCCTTTGAGAGAGCGCGAATACCGCCTGCTCCCGCACCTCGCGATCGACGCCGTTATCGACCACGATGTCCTTGAGGTTCGCCGTCGCGGCGTCGCCCGCCGCCTGACCCAGCCAGAAAACGGACTGGGTGCGGGTTCCCCGCGGCAGCTCGGGATTGCGCGCCAGCCTGAGCAGCGCCGGCCAGATATCGGCGCTATCGGCGATCGTAGCGGGGAAAATTGCCTTCTCGCCCATGCTGCTCCGCTCCGACTGGGCGATCGAGACGAGGTAGTCGGCCGCGTCGTGCGCGGACACGTTTCCCAGATCGACGACATCCGAAGCGCCGGGCCGCCAGCGTCCGCCGACGTAGAATCGGAGATCGCTGATCTCGCCGTTGCGGCGGTCGAGCACCAGGCGCGCCGGACCGGTGGAGCAATCGCTCTCCCACTCGACGTCGCGCGAGGTGTTCCAGTTGTCGCCCCACGTCGTTCTGCCGCGACCGCCGGAGCGGCTGATCGAGTTCCCACTACCGCAAATGCCGGGGCGCGTCGCGAAACTCATGCGCACGGTCCCGTTGTTCACACGAGCGACGCGGCTGGCGATGCTCTGGGCCGGTAAGGCCGCGGCCGCCGCCACCAGAGCGGCGAGGACAGAGACTGTGGTCCCGGCCAATGAAGTAATTCGTAGTGTGCTCATCTGTTGATCAGGTCAAGGAGGAACTGTTGCACGCGCGGGTCTCGCGACTGACCGAGCCAGAAGATCGCCTTCTTGCGCAGATCGGGGTCCGTCTCGTTCTTGGCGATGTCGAAGAGCTTGTCGATCGCCGCGCGATCAGTCTGACGCTGCGACAGCACGAAGATGATCTGTTCGCGCATCTCGGTGTCGGTCATCCGGTTGTACAGGCTCGACAGCTCGGCGATCGAAACACCGGACTGGCCAGCCCAGAACAGGGCCTTCTTACGCAGGTCGATGTCTTCCTTGGGATCGAGCGCTATGTTCATCAGCCACTGCTCGTTGCCTGCCCCGGTCTGCTGCGACAGCGAGAAGAGGACCTTCTCCCGGAGATCCTGATTCTTGATTCGCCCGTACAGGCTGCGCAGGAACTCGGTGTTCTCGGTCGAGCGCCGCTGGCCGAGCCAGAAAATCGCTTTCTCGCGTAGATCTTCGGACTCACTTTCGTTGAGCGCAAAGTCGCGCAGAATCTGCTGGGCTCTTGGCTCATTCTGCTGCGACAGGGAGAACAACGCCTTCTCTTTGATGTTCTCGTCGCCATTGCCTTTGAGAATCCCCTCGAGCAGCCCCGTCGATCCGGGCACCTGCGACAGCCAGAAGACTGCCTGTTCCCGCACATCCTGATCCGGGTCGGACCGCGCGACGTTCATGAGAATGTTCGCCGTCTGGTCCGTTTGCTTCTGCGAGACCAGGAATACCGCCTTGCGCCTCAGTCCCGCCGAGCACGCATCGCGACGCGCCAGCACTTTCTGCAGAATCGGCATCGCGCGCTCGGCGTCCATCTGGATGAGCGCGTTGAGGGCGGCTATCCTGTCGTCGTTTTCGTCGTCCGCGTCGGGACAGGCCGCACCCGCTCGAACCGGGGATTCCTGCTGCGCCGTCTTCTCGATGTCGGCGGCACAGTTCTCGTCACCCCGCTTGGCGAGCTCACCGCAGACGCGCGTCAACAGCACCGCGCCATCGTTCTTCCAGATCTTGGCGTCGCGCTGCTTGAGTTGGCCGAGTCGATCGCGCGCCGCGTTGAGATCATCGTCGCCGCCGCTCCGGTACAGCGAATAGGCCTCGTAGTACATCGCCTGCCCGGCGTACGCCGACTGCGGGTACTTCTCCGGGATGCTGCGAAAGATCTCCGCCGCCCTCTTGTAGTCGCCTCGCGACATCGCTTCCCGCGCCAGGCGATAGAGCGAATCGGCCGGATCTGCCTTCGCCCAGGGCTCTGGCGGCAGCTGGATCGGGTCCTGATCGAGCGCGGCATATTCCCCGCCGAGCTGAATGGCCTGCGTCGCCACGTCCGCTGCGGCGATATCCGGTTGGTGTGATGTGCGGCTGATGGAAGCGTTTCGCATTCCGACCGCCGAAGAAATAAGTGCTGCAGCCGTGATTAGTGTGCGCATTGTCATTGAAGTGTCCTCAACTGCCGCGCTGCGCGCCCGCGGGAATCGCGGTCCGCAGCCTCGTCAGTACGTGCTCCTGCTGTAACGTCTTTTCTATGAGCTCACGATCCTGCGGCGCCGAGCCGGGCGATAGCTGAACGATCTGGACGAGCACCTGCTCCAGATCCTGCAGCAACGGCCGACGCTGGGGGTCGTTGGCGACGGGTGAGTCGAGCAGCAGCCGGGTGTTGCTCAGGAGCTGGCGCGCCCAGGCTCCGAGCTGTGCATCCATTTGCTGATCCGCGCTCGAGCGCGCCCTGAACGACGTCAGAAGCGCTTCTGCTTCAGTAAGGTGACTGACCGTTGTCAGCTGATACGCCGACGCTGCCGACTGCGCCGACAAACCGGGTGTAACCGCGACCTGCCTGTCGCCGCCGGAACGCGACGGTGTGCGAACGGGTGACACTCCCACCCTCGAGCCGCCCGCTCTCGATTCCAGTTGACTCGGCGAGAGACTTGGCGTGGCACCACCATCAGTACCGTTATCGGACGCGTTGGCCGGCGCCGGCGGCGTGACAACTACCGGAGCGGTTGACGGCAACGTCGCGACCCGCGTGGGGGGAACCGGAGCCGCGCTCCAGCGGCCGATCCCGACTCCAGTCGCGACGAGCAGCATTGCCGCCGCGGCAGCGCCGAGCCAAACCGTGCGACTCACCCGCCTGACGGGCGCGGCATCCGGCGTCAGTCCCCCACCGTAGACAACCCGCGGCCCTGCCGCTCGCCTTGCCTGAATCGCGCTCCACATCTCGTCCCGCGGAACGCGCGCCGGCGGGGCGTTGTAGTCGCGCGCCGCCTGCTTGATGAACTTCTCGAAGTTGTCTTCAGTCATGACACCCACTCCGGTGCAAAATCCGCCAGCGCGACGCGCAGCTTGCTGCGTGCCTGAAACAGGTGGGACTTCGACGTTCCGATCGGAATGTTGAGCGTCCCCGAGATCTCTTCATGCGTATAGCCTTCAACGTCGTGCATCACGAAAACCGTCCTGTATTTTTCCGCCAGCGCGTCGATCGCTCTGGCCAGCCTATCCTTCAGATCGGGCTCCGCTTCTCCGCGCGGCGACCCAATCGTCAAACCCTCTTCCATCGGCGCTTCGCGATTCCGCTGGCGCTTCGTCTTTCGCAATCCGTTCAGCGCGACGGAGACTCCGATCGAGTGCAGCCAGGTCGAAAGCGACGACTCACCGCGAAAACTTCCGATCTTCTCAAAAGCCCTGATGAAGGTCGCCTGCGTAAAGTCCTGCGCGAGCTCGTCATCACCAGCCAGCCGAAAAGCCAGTCGGTAAATGCGATCGACATACGTCTCGTATAGCTCACGCTCGGCGGCCGCATCGCCGGCAACCACTCGCGTGATGAGTTGGATATCGTTCACCGAGCTCCGAGACTCGTAGGCAACCAGTTGCATCGTTGGCATTCTGACAACGGCTGCCGGAAAAGGGTTGAGCCCCCGGAGAGAACCTACGTCGGGACGGCTATTTGCGGCCCAGGAGCCGGTCCCAGGCGCCGCCGGCGAGGCCGAGGGCGTATTCACCCCACCATTTGCCGGCCGCCGGACCACCGCCGCAAGTACCGTCGGATTCGCCGGGCGTCTTGATCCACAAATAGGCGTCGACGAGTGGATTCCCGGTGTGGGTGGTGGGCGCGGGCCCCACTCGCTGGCCCGTCGGGTTGCACCAGTTCCCGGCGTTCGTCGCGCCGGTCCCGTTGCGGCTGGTGTCGATGATGAAATGCTTGCCCCCGACGAGCTTCGACACCTGGGTACCGTAGGCGATGTTCACCTCGGTGCCGAGGAAATTGGAGATGTTGAGGCTGAAGCCGTCGGCTTCGGAGATTCCGGCGCGATTGAGGCGGCTCGCCATCTCCGGAGGATTGATCCAGCGCGCATGACCGGCGTCGATGTAGACGGCGGCGCCCTTCGCCTTGAGAACGCGTACCGCGTCGTGTATGAGATTCAACCGCTCCTGCTGGAGCGGCGCGCTGAGACAGCCCATGCCGGCAAGTGCGTCGGGCTCGAGGATTACGACGGCGCGGCGATTTCCCAGCCCGTTCGCGAAAGCGCGGATCCAATTCTTATACGCGTCGGACCCGTTGGCGCCGCCCGCCGAGTACTGGCCGCAATCGCGACCGGGGATGTTGTAAGCCACGAACACAGGCAGGGATTTCGCTCCCGTGATGCGCGAGATCGCGCTCGAGACGTCGCGGCCGATGTCCAGATTCCAGCCGCCCATCCACTGCGCCAGCGGCTGCGCGGCGATCTTGTCCATCAGCGCCGCGTCCTGCGGGCGGCTGCTGCGCCAGGCGTCGGCCTGCTTCTTTGCCGCCGACGACGGATCCACGTACAGGCGCGCGCCCGAGAACAGATTGATGAAGGCCTGGCTGACCGTCTGCGCGCGCGCACTCGTCGGCACGGCAGCAAGGAGGAATGCCGCCGCCGTCCCCACCACCACGTGCTTCGTTGGAACGCGCGGGACTACGCGCATGATCAGTGTGGTCATTCTGAACATCCGCAAACGACGATGGCGAGCGTTGTCTGTAAGACCGCGCCCAGGGATTGATAGCCTGTATAATATTTCGGCGGGGCGGCCGAACCAACGTTGCGCCCCGCTATTTGGTGGTACCCACACAGCATCCTCTGTTCCCGAACCCCGATTGGAGCGCGCAATGCAATACACCCAGCTCGGCCGAAGCGGCCTCGTCGTTTCCCGCATCTGCCTTGGCTGCATGACTTACGGCACGCCGAAATGGCGACCGTGGGTTCTGGACGAGGTGGACGCGCGGCCATTTTTCAGGAAGGCTCTCGACCTCGGCATCAACTTCTTCGACACCGCCGACGTCTATTCGCTGGGTGTGAGCGAGGAAGTGACGGGCCGCGCGCTGCGCGACATGGCGAAGATGGAAGAGATCGTCCTCGCGACCAAGGTGCACGCGCCGATGAGCGACGGCCCGAATATGGAGGGCATCTCGCGCAAGCATATCGTGCAGGGTTGCGAGGCCAGTCTGCGCAGACTCGGCGTAGAAACCATCGATCTCTATCAGATCCACCGCTTCAAGAGCACGGTGCCGATCGAAGAAACGCTCGCCGCCCTCGACCACCTCGTTCACCAGGGCAAGGTGCGCTACATCGGGGCCAGCTCGGGCTACGCCTGGCAGATGGCGCGCGCGCTCAGCGTTTCCGAGCGCCACGGCTGGGCGAAGTTCGTCTCCATGCAGGATCACTACAACCTCGTATACCGTGAGGAGGAGCGCGAGATGATCCCGCTCTGCCTCGAGGAAGGCGTGGGTCTCATTCCGTGGTCACCGCTGGCCCGCGGGCGGCTCGCCCGCACCAGCGACTCGCCATCGACGGGGACGATTCGCGCCGACAGCGACACCTACGCCGTTGACCTCTACGATTCGCCGTCCGATTTGAAAGTGATCGAGGCCGTGAGAAAAGTCGCCCGGGAGCTAGGAGCGATGCCGTCAGAGGTGGCCCTCGCGTGGCTGCTGCAGCGGCCAGGTGTCGCCGCTCCGATCGTAGGAGCCACCAAGATCGAGCACCTCGAGAGCGCGGTACGCGCCCTCGACGTAAAGCTGAGCCCCGAGCACATCGCCGCCGTCGAAGAGCCCTACCAACCCCATCCGGTGCGCGGACACTGAGCCGTAGGCTTTTTTTCGGCCGTTCGTTGACCTGAATTCGTGAGGGCACGTCGTCTGCCTTTCTGTTTACCTCGAATTCTTTGTCACTTCCGAGCAGCACGGCTCGGTAAAACGGAAGAGAAGCAGAGGGAGAAGCAGAAATGGGCATCGATATCAGCACCGAAACGGGCACCGATGGCGATTGGTCGCCTGCCCGTCCCCGCGCGCGCGCCAGAACGGGTAATCGCGTAACAGCCGAAGCGCCGGTAAAGGGCGCACCTGATCACTACACGGAGACCGGTCGCACGGAAAAGGATCCGGTCACTCAGTTCCTTGGCTGGTTCAGCGTCGCGCTCGGCGCCGCCGAGATATTTGCGCCGGGCGGCGTCGCCAGAGCGATAGGCATCGACGAAGACGAGCATCGCGCGCTCTTGCGCGTCTATGGCTTGAGGGAAATGGCCGCGGGTGTCGCCATCCTTTCGCGACCCAAACCAACCTACTGGATGTGGAATCGAGTCATTGGCGACGCCATCGACCTCACCTCGCTGGCGAAAGCGATGAAGAATCCGGAGTCCAACACGGCGAAGCTCGCCGCCGCGACCGTAGCGGTTCTGGGTGTGACGGCGCTCGACATCGTCTGCGCCACGAGGCTGGCACGCATTGGAGCAGAGGACGTCGGACGCGACGAAGGCAGCTTCGAGCTCCCGAAGGGGAACGATGGACAGGTGGTTGTCGGCGCGTCGGTAACCGTCAACAAACCCGTCGAGGAAGTCTATGCGTTCTGGAAGGACCAGCAGAACTACCCTCGCTTCATGAGCGCCATCGACTCCGTGAAACCGACCAGCGAGCGGCGAGCTCGGTGGAAGATCGAAGCGCCGGCCGGACTCTCGGTCGAGTGGGATGCGGAAATCGTCAACGACACACCCAACGAGATGATATCGTGGCGCTCGGTCGACGCCTCGCCCGTGCAGAACACCGGGACGGTGCGATTCCGCCGCGCCGCCGGCGAGCGCGGCACCGAGGTTCAACTGGAAGCCGAGTACAGGCCCAAGGGCGGTCCACTCGGAGCGAAGGTGGCGGAGATGCTGTCCGCCATTCCGAAAACACAGCTGGCCATGGATCTCCGCCGCTTCAAGCAGTTGATCGAGCTGGGTGAAGTCGTCAAATCCGACGCAAGCGCGGTCGCCGGCCCGCATCCCGCGCGCCCTCCCAGGCAAACCGAGATGGAGGCCAGACAATGAGGGCGAACTGCTGGGAGGGCACGAAGCACGTCAGGGTCGAGAACGTGCCCGATCCCAAGATTCTGAATCAGACCGATGCAATCATCCGCGTCAGCTCGACCGCGATCTGCGGATCCGACCTGCATCTCTTCAACGGATTCATCCCGACCATGGAGCACGGCGATATCCTCGGCCACGAGTTCATGGGCGAGGTGATGGAAGTCGGCAAGAAGGTCAAGAAGCTCAAGGTTGGCGACCGGGTGGTGGTTCCGTTTCCCATAGCCTGCGGAGAATGCTGGAGCTGCAAGAACGACCTGTGGTCGCTGTGCGAGAACAGCAACCCGAACGCGTACATCGCCGAGAAAATGATGGGGCATTCCCCGGCCGGCGTCTTTGGCTACTCCCACATGCTCGGCGGCTTCGCGGGCGGCCAGGCGGAATACGCGCGAGTTCCGTTCGCCGACGTCGGTCCACTAAAAGTTTCCGATGATCTGAAGGACGAGCAGGTGCTCTTTCTCTCAGACATCTTCCCGACCGGCTACATGGGCGCGGAGATGTGCGGCATCAAGCCCGGTGATACCATCGCGGTCTGGGGCTGCGGCCCGGTTGGCCAGTTTGCCATCGCCAGCGCCAAGCTCCTCGGCGCCGAACGGGTCATCGCCATTGACCGCTTTCCCTACCGGCTGAAGATCGCCCGCGAGCGCGCCGGAGCCGACGTGACTCTCGACTTTCAGGAGACCAACATCCTCGAAGCCCTCAAGGAGCTGACCGGAGGCCGGGGTCCCGACGCGTGCATCGACGCCGTCGGTCTCGAGGCGCATACCCACGGGATGCAGGAGTTCTACGATCGGGCCAAGCAGTCGATGCGATTGGTCAGCGATCGCATTTCGGCAGTGCGGCAAGCGATTCTTTCCTGTCGCAACGGCGGGACGGTATCGATAATCGGCGTGTACGGCGGATTCGACGACAAGTTCCCGCTGGGCGCGGTGATGAATCGCTCGCTCACCATCAAGACCGGGCAGTGCCATGTGCACCGGTACATGAAGCCGCTGTTGGAGCACATCGAGAAAGGACACATCGACCCCAGCTTCGTCATCACGCACAAGATGGAGCTGGAAGATGCGCCGGTCGGCTACGACATCTTCAACCTGCGCGAAGATGAGTGCCTCAAGGTCGTGCTCAAGCCGTGAGGCCTGAAAAGTGCGCGGCCTCCGTGTGACACTCGGAGGCCGCGCATGTCCGCGCCATCGCACCCCGACATCTCACGCCAGTCTCCGTGGAAACTGCTCGGCCGAGCGCTGCTGCTCCGCTGTCCGAATTGCGGCAGGGGTGGGTTGTTCACGGGATTCTTCAAGATGCGGGAGCGCTGCCGGTACTGCGGCATCCTGCTCGAGCGGGGCGAGTCCGATTATTTCATCGGCGCGTACACTCTGAATCTCATCGCCGTCGAGGTGCTTCTGGCGCTGGCGTTCCTGGTCGTCGTCGTCGTCACCTGGCCGAACCCGCCGTGGGACGCCCTCCAATACGGCGGGGTCGTGCTCTCGATACTCGGCGCCGTTCTCTGCTATCCGTTTGCCAAGACGACGTGGTTGGCGGTTGACTTGATGTTCAGACCACCGAACCGCGAGGATTTCATAACACGGGTGAAGTAGAGCGCCTAGGCGCTCTACTCTCCATCCCGCGAATAGGCGTCGGATGGCGACGGTAGCTGCGCGACGTTGACGTCGATGGGAAGTCTCACGCCGTTGTGGGTCTCGACCACATCCAGAAGTCCCTGCCAGACCTGCGCGAAGGCGTGTCCGACTTCGGTGGGATCCTTGTCGGTCGCGAACCCCCGGGCGCTGGCGATCCAGAACGGCGGATCGGTGGTGACACCGGCCGAGACCAGCTGCCGCTTCACGTCGCTGTAAATCAGATCAGCGTTGAAGCTGTGAGCGTAGTAGGCGGGACGAAACCGTCCGTCTTCCACCACGCGCCGTGTCCACGCCTGGTAATAGTCGCGCATTGCACTGGGGACATAATCCATGCGCTCGATGTCGAGAAAGATTGAAGTGCCGCTGGCAAAGCCCTCCGCCGCGGCCTTGGCGATCGCGTCGTCGGCGTCGGCGACGCCCCGCGCCGCTCCCACCAGCTGGGTCGAGCAGCTGCTGCCGCGCGATGCCCGGGGAACTACCATCACCGTGACCGGCACCTTTTTCGTCACGTAGCGCGCGACTCGCCTGCCGTTCCGAGTCTTTAGTTCGCGAACGCGTTTCATCACATAGCGGGTGACGGCGACTCTCTGGCCCGGGGTGCGTCCCCACGTCTGCTGGCCAACGTAGATCACCGCCATTCCCCAGCCCATGTTCGAGAGTGTCGCGCGCTTTCCTTCCCACGATGAATCCTGATGGCAGGGAGCCGACAGATAGTATCCGACCCACCGATACGGTTTGTCCGCGGTGAGCCACGCCCGCATCGCATCGTCGCCCGGATAGGCGAAAGTATCGAAGCCGAGGTGGGGGCCGTCGCCGGTGAGGTCGGCGGCGATCGTCGTCGAAGCATTCGTAACGGCGTCCCCAATCGAAGGGGTTTCCAGGGGTGAACCGGTGCTGACGATGATCCCGGCAGTGAGCAGAGCCAGGACCGATCGCCATTCGATTTTGGGCATTCTCGTCCGGCTCGGAG
>DASXGU010000226.1:0-8910 GCA_036488915.1 Gemmatimonadaceae bacterium
CCTGAGCGGACGCATCGAGAAAGCGGTGCGCGATTCGAACGACCTGGTCTCGGATCTGAACCAGCGCCTCGCCGGGCTGTCGCACGGCGCCACTTCGTTCTCGCACGCCATGCAGCGCGTGTCGGCATCGAACGAAGAACAGAGCCGGAAGATCGCCGACATCGCCGCGACGGCCACCGCATTGAGCGACGAAGCGGCTCACCTCTCGGACCTGGTTCGCACGTTCAAGCTCGGCGACAGCTGATCTCCGGCATCACCGGCCGCTCGGCCCGGGCAAATCTGAAAGGCATCGGCAGCAGTCGCGCGCCGGCGGCGTCCGCCACCGCGAAGTGGTCCCCCTCGTAAGCGCTGGCCGAACCGAACCGGCCGTCCCTGGCCAGAGCGAAGAACTGCAGATCGAAGAGCGGCCGTCCGCTGGGATCCAGAAGCCTGGGCTCCGTCATGGCGATGACGCGGTCGATGGTCTTCATGCACGCTTCGTCCGGTGACAGACCCTGGCGCATGAACTCCACGATCAGGAACGCGCCGCAAACCTTGATGTTCGCCTCGCCTCGACCCGTCGATCCGGCGGCCCCGACGGTGTTGTCGCAGTACTGTCCGGCGCCGATGATGGGCGAGTCCCCGACACGCCCGGGAATCTTCCAGGATCGCCCGCTCGTCGTGGTGACGGAGGAAATGTCTCCCCGCGCGTTGACGGCGTTCATGTTGATGGTGCCAGTGGTGAACTTCACGTGCAGCGGATGATCGTACGCGACCGCCGCCGCCGAGTCAGCCCCGGGTAGCGAGGAGCCGACCGCCGTTCTCGCTTCCCGCCTCCCACTTCCCGCTGCCCCCGGTACGTCGAGCCACTCGTCGTTGGGATTGAGACACGCCTTCCACTGCAGCCAGTCGCGGCGGCTTTTCTCCGTAAGAAGATTCTGCTCCTTGAAGCCCATCTCCAGCGCGAAGCGCTTGGCGCCAGGCCCGGCCAGCATGATGTGGTCGGTGTAATCCATCACCGCCTTCGCCACCAACGACGGCGTCGCGATGTCCTCGATCGCCGCGACCGAGCCCGCTCGCTTTGTCGGGCCGTGCATGCACGACGCATCGAGCTGCACCACGCCGTCGGCATTGGGCAGGCCGCCCAGTCCCACAGCCTGATCCTCCGGATCGAGCTCCTCGATGTTGACGCCGGCGATGATTGCGTCGAGGGTGTCGGCGTTCTGCCGAGTGATCATGTCGTACGCACGCGCCACCCCGCGAATCCCATTGGCCGACGACACCACCACCGGCCGCCCCGCGAAATCGGAATGGCGCAAATCCGAGGGAACGCCCGCGACTGCTTCAGCGCGCGCCTTTGGTCCGAGCGTGACCCCGGCAGCGGCCGCCATCCCAACGCCGACAAACTTCCGCCTGGAAATAGCCACTTTGTGTCCTCCGACAAATCTGATTGGCTGTTAGATGTACGCTTTTTCCGCTTCGGGCGTCATGTTCTGACGGAGAGGGCCGCGCCGCGGTGAATCACCATCACGAGATTGGGCGCGGATACTGCTTGTGATTACAGGAACGGGAAGTCAGGGCGACAACAGGAGGCCGGAGGATGCGGCCAGTCGAAAGAAACGGCGCGTCATGTCGGCGCGAGACGGGCTGTCCGGGTAGATCGATCCGCGCGCGCGGGCGAGCGGCTTCAATAAGGTATTGGCGCAGCATGGTTTCCCGCTACGCATGAAGCCTTCACACCCTTCGCGACTGAGAAGGCTGCGACTCGAGGCGGCCGACGCTCCCCGCGTCGATCTCGCCGGACCGACCAGGCGCGAGCACGACCTGCTGGGTGAGCGCGATGTCCCCACGAGCGCGCTCTATGGAATCCAGACCCTGCGCGCGATCGAGAACTTCTCGATCAGCGGCGTCGAGCTCCGGGAATTCCCCACCCTCATCGCGGCGCTCGCCACCGTCAAGGAAGCGGCGGCGCTGGCGAATCTCGAGATGGGGCTGATCGATCGCGATATCGTCGATGCCATATCCCAGACCGCGTCCGAGCTGCGCGAGGGCCTGCATCACGATCATTTCCGCGTCGACATGATCCAGGGCGGCGCCGGGACCTCGACCAACATGAACGCCAACGAAGTCATGGCCAATCGCGCCCTCGAGATCCTCGGCAGACCGCGCGGCGACTACGACCTCGTCCATCCCAACAACCATCTCAATCTGAGCCAGTCGACCAACGACGTGTATCCGACCGCGGTCAAGCTGGCGCTCCACACCAACATCTCCGATCTGCAGCTGGCGATGATCGCGCTCGCGGCGGCATTCCTCCACAAGGGCGAGGAGTTCGGCCCGTTCATCAAGATGGGGCGCACCCAGCTACAGGACGCAGTGCCGATGACGCTGGGACAGGAGTTCAATGCATTCGCCCATACGATTCTCGAGGATGTCGACAGGCTTGGCGAAGCGCAGGCTCTCATTCGCGAGATCAACATGGGCGCCACCGCCATCGGCACGGGCATCAACGCGCCGCCCGGCTACGCCGAGAGCGTGCGCCGGCATCTCGAGCACATCACCGGACTGCCGCTGATCACCGCGCCCGATCTCGTCGAGGCCACGGCGGACACGGGTGCTTTCGTCCAGCTCTCCGGCGTCCTCAAGCGCTGCGCCGTCAAGCTCTCCAAGATCTGCAACGACCTTCGCTTGCTCAGCTCCGGTCCACGCGCCGGATTCGGCGAGATAAACCTGCCGGCGATGCAGCCGGGATCGTCGATCATGCCGGGCAAGGTCAACCCCGTCATACCCGAGGTGGTGAACCAGGTCTGCTTCGACATCATCGGCGGGGACGTCACCGTGACGATGGCAGCCGAGGCAGGGCAGCTGCAGCTGAATGTGTTCGAGCCGATCATCGCGTTTCGGCTGCTAAGCGGAATGACAACTCTCACGCGCGCATGCAAGATCCTGCAGGAACGGTGCATCGAGGGAATCACTGCCAATCGCGAGCGCATGCAGCAGTTCGTCGAGCAGTCGGTGGGAGTAATCACCGCGCTCGTCCCCGTGCTCGGCTACGAGACGACCACCGAGCTGGCAAAGGAGGCGCTGGAGACTGGCCGGGATGTGTACGATCTGGTATGTGAGCGCGGCCTCATCACGCGCGAACAGCTCGACCGTCTCCTCAATCCGCAGGCGATGACCGCTCCGAGGAAAACAGACTAACAGGCCGGCGCGGCGAGGTTTCTCCTCCCTCCCAATCGAAACCGGGTGAGGTTAGCTTGTACGTGCTTCATCCTGAGAAAATCCGATGGCGCTTTCACCCGGCGAAGGTGGAGCGTTTCCTACACGACGAGAACAGGATTTCCTGCGCATGAAAGGTTCTGCCCGCCTCCGGCGGTTTGCATCCTACGCACTGGTCGCCGCGCTGGTCTTCGCGGCCGCCTCCTGCAACGAACCACATCCCAACACCACTCTCGTCCCGCACTCCGATTTCGGACGTGAGATCGACTTCCTCTGGAATCGCCTGCTCCTCCTCGGCACCATCGTCTTCATACTGGTCGAAGGGGCGCTGATCTACGTCGTCTTCAGATATCGTCGTCGTGAGAACCAGCCGCCTCCGCCCCAGACCCACGGCAGCACCAAGCTGGAGATCGCCTGGACCCTGATCCCGGCGGTCATCCTCGTCTTCATCGCCGTTCCAACGGTGAAGACGATTTTCATCACCCAGGCACAGGCGGCGCCCGGCTCCCTCAACGTCGACGTCACCGGACACCAGTGGTGGTGGGAGTTCCGCTATCCCGAATACGGCGTGACGACGGCGAACGAGCTCTATCTCCCGGTCGGCCGCACGGTGAATTTCCGGCTTCGTTCGGCCGACGTCATCCACTCGTTCTGGACGCCGCAGCTTGGCGGCAAGCGCGACGTCGTCACCAACCGCACCAATTACATCTGGTACACACCCGACACTTCCATCGGCGGGTCGGTTTGGAACGGGTTCTGTGTCGAGTACTGCGGCTCGTCGCACGCCAACATGCGGTTCCGCGTTTTCACCGTGACACCCCAGCAGTTCGAGTCGTGGGTCGCCGGACAGAAGATGCCGGCGCGGTTCGGAGCGGTTGGACCAACTCCGCCCAGTGGCGGCCCGATACCGCCGCCACATGAAGGTCCCGCGGTTGCGACGCCGAGCGGAGCGAACGGCGCGTCGACCGCGGCGCAGACTGCGGCGCCCCAGATCGCGCAGCGCAGCTCTGGCACCCAGGCGGTCGGCGGGACGCAGCCGGCGATTGCCCGCCCACAGAATCCACAGGCCAATCCCGGCGCGCAGACCCAGGTGGCGGGGATCACCCCGCTCAACTCCAGCTTCGCCTCGAGCACCGGCATCGCACCCGGATACATATATCCCCGCGACAAGATCCCCTCGTACGCGATCCCGCATACGCCGACGCCCAGCGACCTCAAGTTTACGCCCGGCCTCACCGGCAACGCCGCCCGCGGCAAGCAGGTTTTCTCGGGCGCCGCCTGCATCGGCTGCCACTCGATCGCCGGAAATCCGGTGGCGATGGGCGTCACCGGCCCCAACCTTACTCACGTCGGCTCGCGCAGCACCATCGCTGGTGGACGCTATCCCAATGCCGCCGCGTATCTGGCGCTCTGGATCAAGAACGCGCGCAAGATGAAGCCCGACGTGCTGATGCCGACGCTCGGCTTGAACGAGTACGATCCTGTTCTGAAAGCGAAAGTAACGGCAGCGACCGGCGGCCTGACCGATCAGCAGATCGCCGACATCGTCGCCTATCTCACCGCACTGAAGTAACCCGGAGACAAGACTTGGCAACCACTGCAATCTCAACCCCGGCCTACGGCGCCGAATATCACGGAGAGCAGTCCGGCCTCTGGAGCTGGCTGACCACGGTCGATCACAAGCGCATCGGGGTCCTCTACCTATACACCGCGCTTGGCTTCTTCATTTTCGGCGGCATCGAGGCCGTGATCATTCGGGCCCAGCTCGGCGCACCCAACCAGCACCTGGTGTCGGCCGAGTTCTACAACCAGCTCTTCACGATGCACGGGACGACCATGATCTTCCTCGCGATCATGCCGCTCTCGGCAGCGTTCTTCAACTTTCTGATCCCGCTGCAGATTGGAGCGCGCGACGTCGCGTTCCCACGCCTGAATGCGTTCAGCTATTGGGTGTATCTGTTCGGCGGACTCTTCATCACCATCCCGATCTTCTTCGCGGCCGCGCCGAACGGCGGCTGGTTCGGCTACGCCCCGCTGACGACCCGCGCCTATTCTCCAGGCATCAACATCGATTTCTGGGTGATCGGACTCCAGATCCTCGGCGTGTCGTCGTTGGCGGCGGCGTTCAACTTCCTGACGACGATCATCAATCTCCGCTCGCCCGGCATGACGCTGATGCGGATGCCGATGTTCACCTGGATGGCGTTCGTGGTGCAGGTGCTGCTGGTGCTCGCTTTCCCGGTGATCACCATCGCGCTGGTGTTCCTGCTGTTCGACCGCTTCTTCGGCACCAACTTCTACAACACCGTCACTGCCGGCGCCGACCCGCTCCTCTGGCAGCACCTCTTCTGGATCTTCGGGCACCCCGAGGTCTACATCCTGATTCTTCCGGCCTTCGGGCTCGTATCCGAGGTCATTCCCGTGTACTCGAGGAAGCCGCTCTTCGGGTACCCGGTGATGGTGTACTCGGGAATTCTCATCGCGGTGCTCGGATTCGGCGTGTGGGCGCACCACATGTTCGCCGTCGGCATGGGTCCGATCGCGGATACGTTCTTCGGATTGATGACGATGCTCATCGCCATTCCAACCGGCGTCAAGATCTTCAACTGGATCGCCACGATGGCGCAGGGCGCGATTCGCTACACGACGGCGATGCTGTTCGCCATCGCGCTGGTCGGCTTGTTCACCATCGGCGGAATCTCCGGCATCATGCACTCCTCGCCACCCGCCGACCTCCAGCAGACCGACACCTACTTCATCGTCGCCCATTTCCATTACGTGCTGTTCGGCGGGTCGATCATGGGGATTTTCGCCGGCATCTACCACTACTTCCCGAAGATCACCGGCCGCATGCTCGACGAAAAGCTCGGCAAGATTCATTTCTGGCTGATGTTCGTCGCCATGAACCTGACTTTCTTCCCCATGCACTTTTCCGGAATGCTGGGCATGCCGCGCCGCATTTACACCTATGATTCCGGCCAGGGCTGGGATCTTTACAACGGAATGTCCACTGCCGGCGCGATGATCTTCCCGATCGCGATGCTCATCTTCATTTACAATTTCCTCAAGAGCAGGCGAAGCGGCGAGATCGCCGGCGCCAATCCCTGGGGTGCGGGCACGCTGGAGTGGAGCATTCCCAGTCCGCCGCCCGAGTACAACTTCGCCAAGATCCCCGTCGTCACCAGTCGTTATCCGCTCTGGGAAGGCAAAGAGGCCGACGCCGAGAGCGCGCGCATAAACGCGCAGGAAGGCAAGACGCCGCACGATCTGGGCATCGTGATGCCCTACAACACGATCAAGCCGCTGTTCGTCGCACTCGGGCTCGTGATCATGTTCTGCGGCCTGATCTGGACCAGGGCGCTCATCGCCGTCGGCGCCGCAATGCTGATCTTCTTCCTCTACAGCTGGCTGCTCAGCCCCCTCGAGCCGGAGCACCACTAGACCATGGCCACATCAGTAGTACACACCAGCGCCCCGGCGCACCACCACTACACTGCACTCGGCCTCGACAGCCGTAAGGTCGCGATCTGGGCCTTCATCGGCTCGGAGTGCATGCTGTTCGTGTCGCTGATCTCCACATATCTGATCTACAAGGGGCGAAGCGTCATCGGGCCGTTGCCCCACGAGGCGTGGACCGATCCGACCACCGGCCACATCTACAAGCCGATCCTCAACATTCCGGTGACTTCGGCATCGACGTTCGTGCTGCTGATGTCGTCGCTGTTCATGGTGCTCGCCCTCGCGGCGGTGCAGAACAAGGAGCTGCCCAAGCGCACGCGCGGTGAGCGCATCCTCGGCAGCTCGAAGCTGTGGCTGTGGATGACGGCGATCGCCGGCACCACCTTCCTCGGCTTCCAGGCCTTCGAGTTTACGTCGTTCGTCCACGAAGGTCTCACCATTCGTCGCAATCTCTTCGGCTCGACGTTCTTCACGCTCACCGGATTCCACGGCGCGCACGTCACCGCCGGAGTGCTCTGGCTCGTGACGCTGCTGGCGATCGATTACCGGCGCGGGCTGACGTCGAAAGACTCGCTGCTCGTCGACATCTCGGCGCTGTACTGGCACTTCGTCGACGTCGTCTGGATCGTGATCTTCACTCTCGTCTACCTCATCAAGTAACGGCGAACGATGGATACCCACGCCAGCACCACCAACCTTCCGGATTCAGCCGAAGGACAGGCCCACGCGCCGCACGACGAGATCGAGCACGCGCACCCAACCTGGTCCACCTACTGGAAGGTCGCGCTCATCCTGACGCTGATAACCGTCGGAGAAGTCTGGCTCTATTACCTGCCGTCGTTCGTGGCATCGCGCGGATTCGTTCCGACGCTGCTGGGGTTGTCGGCGCTCAAGTTCGCGATCGTGGTGATGTTCTACATGCACCTGAAGTACGATCACCGCCTCTTTCGCGTCCTGTTCACCGGACCGCTGCTCATCGCCGGCATGACTCTGATCGCGCTGATGTTCCTGTTTGGGCATCTGCACATCAAGATCATGTAGCATGTTCTCGCTGGCACTGCTGCATCCCATCGTCAATCTGAGCTGGTGGCGATGGTCCGTTCACCCGAGCACGGTCATCGGCATCGCGGCCCTCGGCGCGCTCTACGTCTGGGCCTCGCGCAGACTCGGCAAGCAGCCGGCCACATCACAGAAGATCTTTTTCGGCGCCGGGCTGCTGGTGATGTTCGCCTCGCTCAACGGACCGCTTCACGATTTGAGCGACGACTACCTGTTCAGCGCGCACATGGTACAGCACCTGTTGCTGACGTTCGCGGTGCCCTCGCTGCTGCTGGCCGGAACTCCGGGATGGATGCTGCGCCCAGTGGTGTCGTGGCGGCCCATCGCTCCCCTGGCGCGCTTTTTCACCCGGCCGCAGATCTGCTTCGTGGTGTTCAATCTCGTTTTTGCAGCCTGGCATCTGCCGGTGTTCTACAATGCCGCCATGGCCAACCACGGCCTGCACATCTTCGAGCACCTGATGTTCATGGCGGCAGCGGTGCTGATGTGGTGGCCCCTGCTGAGCCAGCTGCCCGAGCTGCCGCGACTCGCCTACCCGGGGCAGATGCTCTACAGCTTCCTCATGAGCATCCCGATGTCGATCGTCGCCGTCTACATCGCGATGGCCGACCACGTGATCTATCCCGCCTACGCCGCCGCGCCGCGCATCCTCCCGCTGACGCCACTCGAAGATCAGCTGCTCGGCGCGCTGATCATGTGGATACCCGGCGGCATGATCTTCATGGTGATCATGACGGTGGTGTTCTTCAAATGGAACGCCCGCGGCGAGGATTCGACCGCGGGCGCGCAGGTGGACTGGAAGCCGACGACGGCCTAGTCGTCGGTGCCCTCGAGGGCCTGCTTCAGCTGTGACTCGAGACGCGGATGCCCGCGCCACAGATACCACAGCATCAGCGAGGACGCCAGCAGATTGGCGATGAAGATCTGCGCCCACGACATCTGCCCCAGCGCCGATTGCGCGAAGGCAGCGGCTATCATGTAGAACCCGAGAGTCATCATCACGAACGCCACCAGCAGCCCGGCGAGAATCCCAGGGGTCCGTTCCGCCTGGTGCACGATCACCGTCAGCAGGATTCCCACGATGAAGAACGCCACGTAATGGAAGATCGTGTAGCCCAGTACCTGGGTGAACGCGGTGTCACCCATCATGTTCTTCCCCAGCACGCTGACGACGCCCTTGCCGAGGAATATCGG
>DASXGU010000265.1:0-4627 GCA_036488915.1 Gemmatimonadaceae bacterium
ACCGGAAATCACACATCCCGCACACCGCGCCCGGGTTCTGGGAGAAGTTCTACTTCAAGCCCGGGAACCTTGGCTACCCGGTGTTCAAGACCAGGTACGCCGACATCGGCGTCTATATCTGCTACGACCGGCATTTTCCGGAGGGCGCGCGCGAGCTGGGACTCAACGGCGCCGAGATCGTTTTCAATCCGTCGGCGACTGTGGCGGGCTTGTCGGAGTATCTGTGGAAGCTCGAGCAGCCCGCACACGCGGTGGCGAATGCGTTCTTTGTCGGCGCGATCAACCGGGTCGGGTACGAGAAGCCGTGGAACATTGGCGAGTTCTACGGGCAAAGCTATTTCTGCGATCCGCGTGGACAGTTTTTGGCGCAGGCATCCCGCGATCGTGACGAGCTGATCACGGCGGACCTCGATCTGGACAAGATCAGGGAAGTGAGAAATGTCTGGCAGTTTTTTCGGGATCGAAGGCCGGAAACCTACTCGGGGTTGTGCAAGCTGTAATCGACTGCAAGCGGAGTAATGGCGCGGGGCTAGTAACCGAGTAGCAGGACAAGACTCTGCGCGGGAATAATGTCCCTCCACTGCGCGATCAGCTGCTTGTACGCGGTCCCGACGGGCCGAATCTTCCGATCGAGGTCGTACAAACCCAGCGCGTTCACGCGGCCGTTGTCCTCGCGCAAGGCGGTATCCCAGTCGACCTGGTCGGTGAGGCTGTACCAGGTGAAGCCGACGATCGGAATTCCATCTTCCTTGAGCCTCACCATCTGCGCCCATTCCTTGATCAGCCACTGGACGGCGCCAGGCTCGGCGATGTTGGTCTCGGCGTGCATCACCGGAAGCCGATAGCGGTCGAAGTACTGACGCGTGAGTATGTAGTAGCCGAAAATCTCGCCTGCTTCCGTGTAGGTCCCGTTGGGGTGGACCATGTGCTCGTTGGTCCAGTAGTAGTCGGTCCCCATGATGCAGTGGGCCTTCACGTGGTTGTCGCGGAACCAGTGGTACTCCGCGTTCGAGAGACCGTTCTGCAGCACGTATTCGTAGGTATCCGACGACAGCGGGTAGCCATACGTGAGGTCGAGCGCGAGAAATCGCTTTTCGTTCAGCGCGTGGGCGAGGGGCAGGCAGCTCGGGTCCTCGGCGTGGAAGTACTCGGACGATTCACTTTGAATGAAGCTCGGCTGCTCGCGAACCTCCATGATCTCCATCATCGCCAGGACGTTGGCCTTGCAGAGATTTTTCATCGCCGTGACGAACGCGCCGTGATCGCGGCGCCGCTCGTTCCACCACCCGTGGAGGGCCGAGAACGTGGCGGCGATGAAGATCTCGTTCACCGGCGTGAACAGCGTTACCCACGGGTATCGCTCGGCAAAGGCGCGCGCGTATTCGCCGAAGAAGCGCGGCCACTCCGGATTCTGAAAATTTCCGAGCCAATCGGGAATTCCGAAGTGACACAAATCGGCGATGGGCGTGATGCTCAATTCCTTCAGCGCGTTGAAAGTCTCGTCGGCGAAGCTCCAGTCGTAGTGGCCGGGTCCGAGGTGGGTGCTGTAGTAAGGAGGGCCGTAACGGAGAAAATCGATGCCGAGCCCCTTGACGAGCTCGAAGTCTTCGCGCCAGTGATCGTAGTGACCGGATTTGGCGAAGCTGTCGACCCGCTTGCACGTGCCGTCCGGGAGCTCGATGAGGGGGTAGCTGCCTTCGATTCCCGTGGCGAAAACAAAGCTCGGGAAGCAGGGAGGGTCGCGGCGCATGCGAAATGTGGACAGCGCGGAATTCGTGCCGTCAGCGAGGATCCCAGCTTGGTGGCCAATGCACCTCTGGCAGTCTTCAGTTCGGTCCTCCCTCTGGCATAGCACTAGCGATGGAAAAAGCCATGAATCCTCGCATGATCCTGGGCGCACTCATCCTCGGTCCTCTCCTGGGTGGCGGACCGGCGGCATGCGGTCGTCGGAGTACCGGGGTGGTCGACGAAAAGCCGCGGCCGTATGAAACGGATTCGGTGGAGACCCACGCGCAGCGCGTCGGTGTGGTGCAGGGGTTGTACGGGCCGGAGTCGGTGAGATACTCGCCCGGCCAGGATGTGTACTTCGTCTCGGTGATGAACGGCCCGGGCTCGGACAAGGACAACAACGGCTACATCGTCGAGATCAACGCCGGCGACCTCGGCCAGTCGCAGCTGCTGGCGGTCGGGGGGAGGAACGGCGTCCATCTCGATGCGCCGAAGGGACTGGCCATTCACGGCGACACGCTCTGGGCGGCGGACATCGATGTGCTGCGGGCTTTCAATCGCTTCAGCGGCAAGCCACTCGGTGAGATCGACCTCAAGCCGTATCACGCGGTTCTGCTGAACGACGTCGCGGTCGGGCCCGACGGCACCATCTACGTCACCGACACCGGGATCATCATGAGCCAGGTCGGAGTCATCTACGTTGGCGGTGACAAGGTGTTCGCTATCGGACCGAACCGATCGATCAACGTCGTGGCGCACGGCAACGTACTCGGCCGTCCGAACGGAGTGACCTGGGATTCAGCCGGCAAGCGGTGGGTAGTGGTGTCGTTCGACGATTTTCACAGCGAGGTATACGCGCTTCACCCAAGCGACTCGACGCGAATCATCCTGGCGAAGGGCAAGGGAAGGTTCGATGGGGTCGAAGCGTTGAGCGGAGGCCGGTTCCTGGTGAGCTGCTGGCAGGACTCGAGCGTGCACCTGTTCAGTCGCGGGCACGACCGGCAGATCGTGCGCAACGTTCCATCGCCGGCGGACATCGGGATCGACACCAAACGCTGGCGACTGGCGATCCCGACGGGGAACAATCGCGTCGAATTCTGGGATCTGGCGGGAGCCTAGGCCCAACATAGATTCGCGGGCATGACGCTCCGCGATTTCGACATCGACAAGGACATTCGACGCGCCTCCACTCTTCCGGCGCGCGTCTATTCCGACCCCGACTACTTCGAGCTGCAGAAAGATCGCGTGTTCGCGCGCAGCTGGCAGTGGGTCGGCGATGCAGCCACGGTGAAAGCGCCGGGAAGAGTGGCGCCGCTGACCCTGCTCGAAGGATGCCTGAACGAGCCGCTGGTCCTGACGTCGGACGACGAGGGCGCGGTGCATTGTCTGTCCAATGTCTGCACCCATCGCGGAGCCATCGTCGTCGAGGGCGAGGGCCACGCAAAATCACTCCGGTGCCGGTACCACGGCCGCCGATTCTCACTCGATGGGAAGTTCGTGTCGATGCCGGAGTTCGAGACGACGGTTGGTTTCCCTTCGGAGAAGGACAATCTGCCGCAGCTGCCGCTGGAGCGATTCGGGCCTCTGCTCTTCAGCGGGCTGTCACCAGCAGTCTCGTTCGATGACTGGATCGCGCCGGTAAATGAGCGCGTTTCGTTCATGCCGCTCGACAAGTTCACGCGTGATGCCGCGACGTCGCAGGACTATCTGATCAATGCCAACTGGGCGCTTTACTGCGACAACTACCTGGAAGAATTCCACATTCCATACGTGCACGCCGGTCTGGCGGAAAAGCTGGACTACTCCGGCTACCGTACCGAGCGATTCCGTTACGGCAATCTGCAGCTCGGAATCGCCAGGCCCGGGGAGCCGGCGTTCGATCTGCCGAAAAATCATCCCAACGCGGGCGAGCGCGTCGGTGCTTTCTATTTTTGGCTGTTCCCCAATATCATGTTCAACTTCTATCCCTGGGGACTCTCGCTCAACGTCGTGGTGCCACAGAGCGCCGGGAGAACCAAGGTCGCATTCCTGTCGTATGTCTGGAACCCGGCGCTACGCGAGAGCGGGGTCGGCGCGGGACTTCACCGCGTCGAGATGGAGGACGAAGAGGTCGTGGAGTCGGTTCAGCGCGGAGTCCGCTCGAGACTCTACGATCGGGGGCGTTACTCGGAGCGGCGCGAAGTCGGCACGCACCACTTTCACGAGCTGCTCGCCGACTTCATGAAGAGCCCGGTATCGGTGATGGGAGCGTCTCCCTTGCCTGCCCGCGCGTGACCGACATCGCGGACGCGGGAGTCGCAGACGCCACTCCTCCCGTCCGCTCGCGGGGCGCGCTGCTGTCGGTGCTCGGTTTTGCGTTCGGGCTTTCAATCATCATCGGTAACACCATCGGCTCGGGGATTCTTCGCACGCCGGGGGAGGTCGCGCGTCTGCTGCCGAGCCCGGCCTTGTTCCTCGGGGTCTGGATGCTCGGGGCGCTCTACGCGCTTCTCGGCGCCAACGGGTTGGCAGAGCTGGCGACGATGATGCCCGAGTCCGGCGGGTACACGGTTTATCTCAGGCGGGCGCTCGGTCTTTACGCGGGCTTCGTGATCGGCTGGACGGATTGGCTCTCCACCTGCAGCAGTGCCGCGCTCGCTGCGCTCGTCATCGGCGAGTACACGACGATTCTGCTGGGGACGACGCCGTCGATCGGGCCTTTTATCGGGACAGCGGTGGTACTCGCCTTCGCGCTGTTGCAGTGGCGCGGGATCAGGGAAGGCGGGATGGCGCAGAATCTGACGGCTCTGGCCAAGACGCTCGCCTTTGCCGTGCTGATCGCGGCGTGCTTCGTTCTTGGGCGCGGTTTCCAGCGAGGTGCCGAGTCGACGCCGGCTGGATTGCCGCTGCTGACCGCGTT
>DASXGU010000286.1:0-10384 GCA_036488915.1 Gemmatimonadaceae bacterium
GATGACGTGCGTTCTGTACCTAATCGTCAGGGCACATCGCGACCCGGCCATCAACCAGGGCAACCCGTCCGCGTTCGGTCCGTTCGTCGACGTCCTGCTGCGACATCAATACGACGTGCCTCCACTCTGGCCCCGGCAGGCGCCGTTCTACCTGCAGCTGGGCAACGTGCTCGAGTATGCGGACTGGCAGTTCGCCAAGGGTCTGGCATCCGATGCGCCGCCGAGCTGGTGGAGAACTCCCGTGACGGTGCTGTACGCGCTGGTTGGCGTTTTCGGCTTCTTTGCTCACCGAGCCGCTGATCGCCGCAGCTGGCGAGCGCTGATGGTCCTGTTCGTGGTAGCGTCGCTCGGCGTCGTCATTTATCTCAACCTCAAGGCGGGGCCGTCGTTTGGCGCGGGCATACACGCGCCCAACGCGCCGCACGAAGCACGCGAGCGCGTCTACTTCTTTTTCTGGGCCTTCGTCTGCTGGGGATTGTGGGCGGGTTTCGGCGCTGTCGCACTGTCGCGGCGCCTCAGCGCACCGCTCGGGCTGATCGCGCTGGTGCTGCCGTTCGCGCCGGCGCTGCTCAATTGGGCAGCGGTCGATCGCCGCACCGATCCTGTCGAGGAACGGGCCAGAGCCGACGAGTCTGAAATGCTGGCGAGGGTGCCGCCGTCGGGCGTGATGCTGGCTATCGGGGACAACGATACCTACCCGCTCTGGTATCTACAGCAGGTGGAGGGGACACGAAAGGATGTGACCGTTGTCACCGTCCCTCTCCTCGCTGCCAAATGGTATCGCGCCGAGCTCGCTCGAAGGTACAAGCTGCTCGATTCGCTGACCGTCGAAAGGTGGGTGGGACGTGACAGCACCATTGCGGTGCTGACCAGGCGCTCCTACGACCAGAATCGTCCGGTGGTGCGCTCGCCTTTCTTTTCCCTCGATACTGCTACGAAGACGCGCTAAGGGTGCGCGCCCAGCCCGCTACTGAATCGTGAGGGTGTAACCGCCGGTCGAGCCGGCGGTCTGCGTCCGCGCGGTGATCACGTAAAAGGCCGTGGTCGTCGGGGTGAACGTCACCGAGGCGTTCTTCGTCGTCGCGTCAGAGTTGTCGTTCGACGCCAGAATGGTGTTGTCGCCTTCCAGGTGGATTTCCAGGTACGAATCCACGTCGGTCGAAGCCATCGTGACCGTCACCGGCTGACCGACCGTCAGCACGATCAGGTACTGGTCGCCGAAGACGCCATTGAGCGCGCAATCAGTGGAAGAAAGGCTCTGCTGGGTGGTGATTCCGCGCAGAACGAAAACGTCCTCGCAGGCGGTCACTTCGGCGGACGAAGCCGCGGATGCGATGCTGTAGTTCCCGGTGGCGTTGGGGCTGAAGGAATTGGCGGCGAGAACGAAGTCGCCCGCCGGCACGATCACTTTCAACATCGACTTGGTGGTGTCGTTCCCTACATCGTCGTTGATTCCTACCACGGCTCCGGTGCTCGTGAGCAGGGCAAGGTAGGTGTCGAAAGTCGCGGAGGTCTGGTTGAAGATGTAGGTCCCTGACGTCGGCAGGGTGACACTGTAGAAATCGACGAAAGTGCCGTCGGAAAGGCGGCAATCCTGCGGCGACAGCTGGCCAGCCTGGGTCGTACCGAGCTGGTGCGGTGTGAGCAGCGCACACGGATCCGCACCGTTCGCGGTGAACGTCACCGGCGGAAGGTTGCCGGTCGTGGCGACGAGAGTGTTGCTCCCTGTTGTGGTGCCGAGCGTCCAGCTGCCGACGGTGGCGATCCCCGACGCGTCGGTGGTGGCATTACTGCCGGTCACGGATCCGCCGCCCGTCGCGACCGCAAAGTTCACGCGGGCTCCGGCGACGGCTTGTCCCGCCTGATCGCGCACGATGACCGAGGGAAGCTCGACAACCTGCGCGCCGGGCGCTGCCGAAAGCGTCGTCGATGAATTGGCGGTGATGGTCGCGGCGTTGGAACCCGGGGCAGTGGAATCACTGCACGAGTCCGCCAGCACTACCAGTGCGCCCAGAGCCAGGAGTGCTCCGAGACTTTTCGTCCGCGTCATTGTTGGCAATATCCGCCCCTTGGAGGCCACGTCAAGCAAGGGGCAAGGCGAGGGCCAGAGAAATGACCGTGAGTCGTTTCTCTGGCCCGGCGGAGGCTTAGTACCGGTAATGCTCCGGCTTGTACGGCCCTTCGACAGGAACAGACAGGTAGTCGGCCTGGTCCGGTGTCAGCTTGGTCAGCCTGACGCCGAGCTTGTCGAGGTGGAGTCGCGCCACTTTTTCGTCGAGCTTCTTCGGGAGCGTGTAGACCCTGCACTGGTACGCATCGCAGTTGGTGTGCAGCTCTATCTGTGCCATCACCTGATTGGTGAAGCTCGCCGACATAACGAAGCTCGGGTGTCCGGTGGCGCAGCCAAGGTTCAGAAGCCGCCCCTCGGCCAGGATCATGACGCTGTGGCCATCGGGGAAGACATACTCGTCGTACTGCGGCTTGATCTGCACGCGCTTGACGCCCTTCGTCTTCTTGAGGCCGGCCATGTCGATCTCGTTGTCGAAGTGGCCGATGTTGCCGACGATTGCCTTGTCCTTCATCCGCGCCATGTGCTCGGCGGTGATGATGTTCTTGTTGCCGGTGGCGGTGACGAAGATGTCGGCCGTGGCGACGACATCGTCAAGCGTCGTCACCTGGTAGCCTTCCATCGCCGCCTGCAGCGCGCAGATCGGATCGATCTCGGTGATGACGACGCGCGCGCCCTGGCCCTTGAGCGCCTGCGCGCAGCCCTTGCCGACGTCGCCGTATCCGCAGATCACCGCGACCTTGCCCGCGAGCATGACGTCCGAGGCGCGGAGAATTCCATCGGTCAGCGAATGGCGACAGCCGTAGAGGTTGTCGAACTTCGACTTTGTCACCGAGTCGTTGACGTTGATGGCGGGGAAGAGCAGGGTTCCCGCTTCCATCATCTGATAGAGGCGGTGCACACCGGTCGTCGTCTCCTCGGAGACACCGCGCAGATCCCTGGACATCCGCGTCCAGCGCTGCGGATCCTTTTTCAGCTCGCGCTTCAGCAGACCGAGGATGACGCCGTACTCTTCTGAATCCTTGTTGGGATCGAATTCGGGGACGCGTCCGGCCTTCTCGAACTCGACGCCCTTGTGCACGAGCAGCGTCGCGTCGCCGCCATCATCCAGCAGCAGGTTCGGTCCCGAGCCGTCGGGCCAGACCAGAGCCTGGTCGGTGCACCACCAGTATTCCTCGAGCGTCTCACCCTTCCAGGCGAAGACCGGAGTTCCCTGCGGCTCGCTCAGCGTTCCCTTCCTGCCGACGACCACAGCCGCCGCGGCGTGATCCTGGGTCGAGAAGATGTTGCACGACACCCAGCGCACGTCGGCACCGAGCTCGGTGAGCGTCTCGATGAGGACGGCCGTCTGCACCGTCATATGCAGAGAGCCCATGATCTTCGCGCCCGCCAGCGGCTGCTTGCCCTTGTACTCGGCGCGCAGCGCCATGAGTCCCGGCATCTCGTGCTCGGCGAGGCGAATCTCGTTGCGGCCGAATTCGGCCAGCTCGAGATCCTTGACCTTGTACGGCTCCCGACCTGCTTCGACAGCCGCCGTGAATGAGTTCATAGGTTCCGCGATCGTGCCCACTGTGCGCTCCATTGAATGTTCGGACTCGTTTCGATTACGCGGTTTTCATCAGCGGAACCGCATCCGCTTTCTTTCTGGATCCCGACTTCGCCGCGGCCGCGGCGCGCTTGCCAGACGCAGCAAACAGCGACGGCCCTTTCGCCTCCGGGTCGGCGGGCAGCTCGTTGTAGCGGACGCCCTCGAGGCCTGCCGCTTCCATCCATCCGCCCAGCGTCGTGCTGTCGAAGCCCTGCCACAGGTGACCCATCGTCTGGCGAAGGTCGAGCCGGTCGTGGGGCATCATGTCGAGAACGAGCAGTCGTCCCCCGGGCTTGACCGCGCGGACGGCTTCGGAGATCACGCGCGCCGGCTCGGTCGTGTAGTGCAGCACGAGGAACAGCAGCGCAACGTCGACCTCGGCGTCGTCGAGCGGCAATGACTCGAGGCGGCCGTTTCTGATCTCGACGTTGTCGACTCCGTGAAGGCGTTTCTTCGCCGCCGCCAGCATCGCGCTCGACTCATCGACGGCGATGACGCGGTTAACGAACGGTGCGACGGTCTGGGCGATGGCGCCGGTGCCGCAGCCGAGGTCCGCGACGGTCCACGACTCATCGAGCAGTCCGAGCAGCGCGACGTCGGCGCGGCGGCCGAACAGCTCGAGCCGCATCTTGTCCCATTGCCCCGCGGAAGTCGAAAAAAACTGCTGGGACCGCGTGGATCGCTCCGCCAGCACAGCCTGGGTGCGACGCGCATCGTGCTCCGCGGCGCTGGTGTGAAGAATCTCGTCGCGGACGATGTGCCAGAGGCGACGGCTCGCAGCGTCGAGGCTTTCCGATGCGAGGCGATAATGACGGCTGGTGCCTTCCGCGCGAGCCTCCACCCAACCTTCGGCGCTCAACATTTTGAGGTGCCGGCTAATGGTCGATTGCGGCAGCTGCAGAATCGATCGCAGCTCGTTGACCGTCAGCTCGTTGCGCTCGAGGGCAAGGAGAAGCCTGCTCCTCGTCGGGTCGGCGAGGGCAGTCATTTGCCCGAAAAGGGCAGGCGCGGTCAAATGCTCAATCCGTTCATCCGGATTAAAGGTTATAACGATTCTGATGATCTGTCAAGCCACGCGTGCCCCCGGCCAGGGTATTTTTGAACGCATGACGTTCGAGAAGAATCTGCGCCGGCTGGACGAGATCATGGCTGCCCTCGAAGGTGAACAGGTCGGCCTGGATGCGTCCCTCCAGCTGTTCGAGGAGGGGATCGAGCTCCTGCGGGTGGCATCGAGCGAGCTGGAGAAGGCGGAGACCAAGGTGCGGATGTTGGTGGAGAAGTCGGACGGAGGGTTCGTGCTGCGGGAGATGGATCTCTAGAGAAGTGTCCGACGCCTTCGCCGTGGACAGGGGCCAAATCGAGCGTCGCCTCGGTGAGATCTGCACTGCTGATCTGAAGGCTCTGGACCGCAAGCTGGCAGACGCGGTCCAATACGCTCTCAAGAGTCCAGGCAAGCGAATCCGTCCGCTGCTTCTCCAGTATGCGTATCGAGCGGCTGGTGGCGATGGTGATGCGAGCATGCTGGCATGTGCGCCCGAGGTCATTCACTCCTACTCGCTGGTCCACGACGACCTGCCGTGCATGGACGACGACGACATGCGTCGGGGGCGTCCCACCTTGCATCGAGTGTACGGTACGCGCATCGCCATTCTGGCGGGGGCGGTGATGATCCCGCTTTCGGTGAAAGTCGCGGTGTCGGGGCTTCGCGCGCTCGACGCTCCGGCGCCGGTCGCGCGGGAAGTAGTCGAAGCGCTTCTCGAGGGCGCCGGCGCGGGTGGCATGATCGGCGGGCAGCTGCGCGATCTGTCGGGGGAAGGGCTATCGCTTTCAATGGAACAGCGCGAGGGTATCCATGTCGCGAAGACCGGCGCTCTCATCGTCGCATCGGTTCGAATGGGAGCGCTGGCGGCAGGCGCGGATGCGGCGAGCACAGATGCGCTCACACGCTACGCCGAAGGAATCGGACTGGCATTCCAGATAATGGACGATGTGCTCGACGTCACTTCGACCACCAGCGCGCTGGGAAAAACGACCGGTCGCGACGTCGCACTGGGCAAGAGCACGTATCCAGCGCTGCTCGGCGTCGACGGCGCTCGCGCGCGGGCGCTGACGCTGATCGACCAGGCGCTGGAGACTCTGGCGGCTCACCAGCTGCTGACGCAGGAGCTCTCACAAGTCGCTAATTTCATGGTAACCCGGACGTCCTGACCACGCCCCAGAAATGGCCATACTCGACGGAATACAGTCTCCAGCGGACCTGAAGCCGATGACGCGCGACGAACTGCGTGCCGTGTCGGACGAGCTTCGCACGCGTCTCATCGAGATTTGCTCGCGCACGGGCGGCCATATCGGGGCCGGACTCGGAGTCGTCGAGCTGACGGTCGCGCTCCACGCGGTGTTCGATACCCCGCGGGACCGGCTGGTGTGGGACGTGGGGCATCAGGGCTACCCGCACAAGTTTCTCACCGGCCGCGCTGACCGGTTCGAGACGCTTCGCCAGGAAAACGGCCTCTCGGGGTTCCTGAAGCGGACCGAGAGCGAGTACGACGCGTTTGGCGCCGGTCATGCCGGCACCGCCATATCAGCCGGCTACGGCATGGCGGTGGCGCGCGATCTGAACGAAGAGACGTTCAAGGTCGTCTCCATCCTCGGCGACGGCGCGCTCACCTGCGGCCTCGCCTACGAGGGATTGAACAACGCTGGAGCGTCGGACCGCGACTTCATCGTCGTCCTCAACGACAACGAGATGTCGATCGCGCCGAATGTGGGCGCGATGTCGAAATATCTGACGTCGATTCAGCGCAACCCTCTCTACAACCGGGTGCGATCGGCAATTGGCAGCGTGGTGGATGCGGCTCCGGGGCCGCTCTCGGGCGTAGGCACTCTGGTGCGAAAGTGGGAAGAGAGCATGAAGTCCTTCCTCACGCCCGGCGTGCTGTTCGAGGAGCTCGGGTTCCGCTACTTCGGTCCAATCGATGGTCATGACATCCACGCGCTGATGGATACCCTGTCGGCGGTCAAGGATATGGCCGGCCCGCGCCTCATCCACATTATCACTCAGAAGGGCAAAGGCTTTCCAGCCGGTGAGCACCTCGAGAAGTGGCACGCGCTGCCGCCGGGACATGACCCCGCGACCGGAAAGCTGCGCAAGGCATCGTCCTCGAACGCCGCCTACACCGCCGCATTCGGACAGGGACTCGTCGAGCTGGCAAAGGAAAATCCACGGGTGGTCGCGATAACCGGTGCGATGCCGAGCGGCACCGGGACGGCGGCATTCGCGCGGACGTATCCCAATCGCTTCTTCGACGTCGGAATCGCCGAGGGCCACGCCGTGACCTTCGCCGCGGGTCTGGCGACCGAAGGGATTCGCCCCGTCTGCGCGATCTATTCGACCTTCCTGCAACGCGCCTACGACAACGTGATTCACGACGTCGCCATCCAGCATTTGCCGGTGGTGTTCGCGATGGATCGCGCCGGCGTGGTCGGCGAAGATGGTCCGACCCACATGGGTCTATACGACATTGCGTACATGCTGGCCGTGCCGGGAATGGTCGTAACCGCGCCCAAGAATGGAGAGGAGATGATCGCGCTCCTCCGCAGTGGACTGGAGTACAACGACGGACCATTCTGTCTGCGGTATCCGCGCGATGCGACGCCCGACGTCGTCCCACCCGCCGCGGAAATCGAAGCTGTCCCGCACGCCAGCTGGGAGATCGCGCGGCGCTCGACAGGAATGCGTGATCCGGCGCAGGGCGTCGCCATTCTCGCGGTCGGAACCATGGTACTGCCATCCCTGGGCGCGGCGGAGATACTCAATGAAAGCGGAGTCAGCGTCACGGTGGTGAACTGCCGGTACATGAAGCCGCACGATGAGCGCGCGCTGAGCGAGATCGTGCGCGACCATCGCCGCATTCTGGTGGTTGAGGAAGGGACGGTGGTCAACGGATTCGGCTCGTATATGTCTCGGATCATCGGCGAGATGGATCCGTCGGTGAAAGTGGTGGCGCACGGAATTCCCGACGATTTCGTCGACCAGGCGCCGCGGTCGAAGCAGCTGGCGCTCATCGGTCTCGACGCGCGCGGAATCGCGAAGCGGGCGAGCGATGCGTTCGGACTGGAGAGCTCGCGGGGCACCCACCTTCGCGCGGTCTGATGCGTCTCGGCGTCATCGGACACCAGGGATATGAAGAGCTGCCGGAAATTCTGCGCACGCTGTTCAGCGTTGCGCCCTCGCTGAACATCGAAGCGCTGCTCGAGCAGGGGCTGCACGAGGTCGCCGGCACGGGGGCCAGGCTCGAGGATCCAAAACAGGTCGACGCGCTGGTGACGCTCGGTGGGGACGGGACCCTGCTGCGAGGCGCGCGGTTCCTCGATGGTCGGGACATACCGATTCTGGGAGTCAACCTCGGCCGCCTCGGCTTTCTGACCAGCTGTCAGAAAGAGGATTTCGAGCCCGCGCTCCGCAACCTCGCCGGCGGCGACTACGTAGCGCAGCCGCGAATGGCGCTCAGCGCGCGCGCTATCGACGCCGAGGGCGCCACGCGGAAACAGTGGCGCGCACTCAACGATTTCGTGCTCCACAAGGGTGGGTTCGCCCGGGTGGTTCGTCTCAAGGTATTCGTCGACGGAGAGAGCATCGGTACCTACGCGGCCGACGGCGTGGTGATCTCCACGCCAACGGGTTCGACCGCCTACAGCCTTTCCGCTGGCGGCCCGGTGGTGGTGCCGACGGTGGAATCGATCATCATGACCCCGATCTCACCCCACACGCTGGCGATCCGGTCGCTGGTGATTCCCGCCGACGCCGAAGTGACCGTGGAAGCGAACGAAACTCCGACTGAGCTTCTGGTTACGGTGGACGGCCAGGTCGGCACCAGCTTCGTGAAGGGTGAAAAGCTCAAAGTCTGCAGGGCCGACAATCCAGTTCGCATCGTCAGATTCCCCGGGGCGACGTTTTTCGAGCGCATGAGAGTGAAACTCGGCTGGGGCGGACTACCCGACGATTAGACCCATAGATGCTTACAGAGCTGCGAATCAGGAATTTCGCGATCATCGAACAGGTGACGCTGCCGCTCGCGGAGGGATTCAACGTCCTTTCGGGCGAGACGGGCGCGGGCAAATCGATAATCGTCGGTGCGCTCGGCCTTCTACTCGGCGAGCGCGCGAGTGCGGATCTGATTCGCTCGGGGGCGGAGAAGGCGACGGTCGAAGGCGTCTTCGATGTGACGAACGTAAAGGGGATCGCATCGCTCGCTGACGAGCGCGGGATCGACGTCGAAGACGATACGCTGGTCCTGAAGCGAGAGATTTCGGCGAACGGCAGGGGCCGGGCGTGGATCAATGGCGCCACCGTCACCGCCGGCGTGCTCGCCGAGATTGGCAGGGAGCTGGTGAATCTGCACGGGCAGCACGACGCCCAGACCCTGCTCGATCCCGAGTCGCAGCGCCGCATCCTCGACGCGTTCGGCGGCGCCGAGGTTCAGGCCGGCACAGTTCGCGCGACTCACTCCGAGCTCACGGCGGTGCGCCGCGAGATCGCAACCCTGTCGAGCCGTCGCGCCGAAGCCGAAAAGCGAGCCGACTACCTCCGGCACGTCGCCAGGGAGATCGAGGAAGCGCGTCTGTTGCCGGGCGAAGATGTGAAGCTCGAGGACGAGGCGCGGCTTCTCGAGAACGCCGACGAGCTTCGCACGCTCGCGAGCAGCCTCGGAGAAGTGCTCGCTGGAGAAGAGGGAAGCGTTCTCTCCCAGTTGGGCGCGGCGCAGCGGCCGCTCACGTCGATCGAGCGCATCGATCCGTCCGCGGGGCGCATGCAGGAGCTGTTCGATACAGCCTTCTACGCGCTGCAGGAGCTGGCCCGCAGCGTCGAGGATTACGCGGCGTCCGTCGACCTCGACCCTGCGCGGCTCGGCGAAGTTCGGCAGCGCCGGGACCGCCTCTACGGACTCGTCAAGAAATACGGGCCAACTCTCGATGCCGTCATGGAAGCGGGAAGGGCAGCGCGCGCCGAGCTCGATCTGGTGGACACCGCCGGGTTCGATCTCGCCAATCTCACGGCTCGTGAAGCCGCCGCCCGCCGGCGGCTGGTCGGCGAGGCGGAGAAGCTGTCGGACATGCGTCTCTCGGCGGGTAAGAAGCTCGCCAAGGCGGTCGATGTGCTGCTGCCATCACTCGGCATGCCCGACGGGCGCTTCACGGTATCGCTCACCTCACGCGACGAGCCGACCGCCGAGGGAGCGGAGGACGTCGAGTTTCGCGTAGCGCTGAACGTCGGCCACGAAGATCGGCCGCTGGCGCGAGTGGCGTCGGGTGGCGAGCTGTCGCGAGTGATGCTGGCGCTCAAGACCATTCTGGCGCGGGTGGATCATGTCCCGACGCTGATCTTCGACGAGGTGGATGCCGGCATCGGCGGCCGCGTCGGGCTCCAAGTGGGTGATACGCTGCGACGGGTGGCCAGGGAGCACCAGGTTTTCGCGATCTCGCATCTGCCGCAGATCGCGGCGCGCGCGCACCACCACATCGTCGTCGCCAAGGGCGCCAGGGGCGGAGTTACCACGGCCGACATCACCGTCCTTCAGGGGACGGGCAGAGTGAGCGAGATCGCCCGCATGCTGGGCGGCGACCCGGAGAGCAAAGTCAGCCGCGCGCACGCCAAAGAGCTGCTGGAGAGCGCGGCCAGTCCGGCCTGAAAATGAAAAGTGGGCTGCGGCGTGATGCCGCAGCCCACT
>DASXGU010000045.1:0-34899 GCA_036488915.1 Gemmatimonadaceae bacterium
GCAAAGCCGTAGCCGCGCCGCTTTTCGCCGCGGATCAACGTGAGCGGGATCACTTCGGCGTATGGCTCGAGTGTCTCGCGTGTTCCATCAGTGCTGCCATCGTCGTAAACGACGATCTCGTATTCGCGCGAGTAGTCCTGAAACACGCGGCGAATGCGCCAAAGCAGCACGCCGACTGTCTGACCTTCGTTGTAGGTCGGAATACAGATGTAGATCAACGCTGATTGTCCGCTGCTGGGTGATGGCGATTCGGGCGGGTGCCCGAGGCAAGATAGGAGGGGCCGGTAAGCAGCCGCTACCCCGCCAGCACTCTACTGTACACCTCAGCAGTTCTTTCGATCATGGTTCTGGAGTTGAATTCCAGGGCCCGCTGCCGGGCGCCTTCGGCGAGCATAGCCCGCAGGCCGTCGTCGCCGACGAGCGCCGCCGCGGCTCTCACAAAGCCGGCTATGTCGCCGGGCGGGACCAGCAATCCGCTTTTTCCATCCTCGATCACTTCGGGCAGGCCGCCCACGGCGAACGCGATCGGCGGGACTCCCAGCGCCATGGCGTCGATTACCGCAGTCCCCAACCCTTCAGAGCGGGCTGGGTGCCACAGCACGTCGAGTCCGGCCATCGCGTCGTGGATTTCTTCGACGAAGCCGGCGTCGAATCCTTCGACTCCCGATACCGTGGTTCCCCCTTTACCCTTGCCGCCAAGCAACACCAGTCGCGTGCGCCGGAACAGCTCGCCGGGAAGGCGACGCGCAATGTCGCCGACCATGTCGAGGCCCTTCTCCTGGCTCATCGCGCCGACGATACCGCAGATCACCGCGCTTGCCGGCCAGCTGCGCTCCTTTCGCCAGTTGCGCGGGCGCTTGACCTGGGGCGCGGGTACGCCCGAGTAAACCACCTCGATGAGATTTGCCGGCACTCCGGCCTTGACCATTACGGTTCTGACCGCCTGCGAGATGGCGATGAACGCATCGACGCCGTACTTGTATTTCAGCCGCACCTGTCTGGGCGGAAACGCCACGCGTCTGGTCACCACGAGGCGGGTCTTTCGCTTGCCGATGAGGGCAATTCGGGCGATCGAGTGCGAGCGGGCGTCGTGGGCGTGGACGATGGCAGCGTTCCATTCCCGCGCCACTGCGCGCAGCTCCCTCGCCGAGCGAATGTCCCACTCGCCGCGAAGCGTGAGGCGATACGTCGGGAGGCCGGCGCGCTCGGCGCGCCGGATGAGTGGTGACCCGGTCGGAGCGACGACAAGCGTGCGGTATCCCAGATCACGCAGTCCCGAAGCGAGGAGAAAGACCTGACGCTGGCCGCCGCGCCAGCTGCGCCCCGAATCGACGTGAAGAACGCGGGGAAGATCCACTATGCTTCGAGCTTCCGCGCGAACGCCCTGAAGAGTCCCCTGTCCCAGGGCTCGGCGGAGCCGGTCATCTCCTCGGGGTGCCATTGCACTCCCATCACCCACCAATTCCTGTCAGTGGACTCGATTCCCTCGATCACGCCGTCGGGCGATTTGGCGGTGATCTTCATGCCGTCGGCGACACGCTGAACGGACTGGTGGTGGAACGAGTTCACGGTCGCGTGCTCGGTGCCGATGGCCGTCGCGATCAGCGAGCCAGGCTCGACCGATATCTCGTGTGTGCGGGAATCGCGGGGTCCTTCGTCGTCGTGGGAGATGGTGGTGGAGATCGCCGAGGGGATGTCCTGGATGAGTGTCCCGCCGAGCGCGACGTTGAGGATTTGGATGCCCCGACAAATTGCCAGTACAGGCATGCGACGCTCTTTCGCCTCGGTCACGAGCGCTGCTTCGGTCGCATCGCGCGCGGCGTTGACTGTGCGTACCTTCTCGTGGCGCCGTTCACCGTAGCGGGCGGGATCCACGTCCTCGCCGCCGGTCAGAACCAGGCCCGAAACGGAATCGAGCACCGATGCGGCCGCTCTGTCACTCGAGAGCGGCGGAACGATGAGTGGTACGAGCCCTGCATTTTCCAGGGCAGTTACGTAAGCGGCAGTAAGCCGGACACGACTGGTATCGCCATCGGGGCGGATGCTAGCGGTAACAGCAACTGTGCAGGCTGGAACCGGCTTGCGCGCGGACGACACGAGTGATCTCTCTTCGACAGGGTAGTTTTGGGCTATTGCTCGCCGCCGCATCGGCGACAGTTGTACAGCCCCAAAGTCTGAATCGGCTGCCCGTCACCTGCAAGGGGGAGCGCATCACTCGTATCGACATCGATGCGAATCCCCCTTTTCGCATCACCGGGAACAACATCTGGCAGCGGGCCGGACGCTTCGCGGCGAAGCAGCACGTCACCACCCGTGTAGCGGTAATCCGCCGCTATCTGGCGCTGCAGCTGGGGGACGCCTGCACCGAGGTCAGGCGGGCGGAGTCCGAGCGCATCCTGCGCGCGCAGCCGTTCATCGCCGACGCCAGCGTGCTGACCTATCCAGATGGAAACGGCGGAATCATTCTCAGCGTCACGACGGTGGATGAAGTCTCGCTGCTCCTCGGCGTGGGCGTCGGCGGCGGCGCTCCGGCGATCTACTCGCTATTGCTCGGCGAGGACAATCTGCTCGGCAGCGCGTTTCACGCCGAAGCGGAGTGGAGGAAGGGGGCGATCTTTCGCGACATCTTTGCCGCGAAGATCATCGACTACCAGTTCTTGGGGCGTCCATACCAGTTTCTTCTGACCGGCGGGCGCCGCGAGCTGGGCAGCGACTGGTCGACCGAAGCCAGTCATCCCTTCATCACGGATCTGCAGCGTCTCTCGTGGCGGACGACGGCCGGAAACACGAACAGCTACTTCTATTTTCGCAGGCCCGGCGCTGATCCGGCGGCGGTGCGGTTGCAGCGGTCCTACAGCGATGTCGGCGGGGTGATCCGGATCGGACCGCCGCTCGGCCGTTTGGCGCTCGTCGGCGGCTCGGTTTCGTTCGAGGATGAAAAACCCGGAACGGCGCCGATCCTGGTGACCGACAGCGGTCTGGTCGGCGATACCAGCACAGCCCTCATCAACCGGTACTCGACCCACCAGACGGCCAGACTCAACGCGTTGTGGGGCTTCCGCGACGTGCGGTTCGTCCGCGCCAGTGGGTTCGACGCTCTCGAAGGAACCCAGGATCTGCGCACGGGTGTCCAGCTGGCGACCGTTCTGGGAAAAGGCGTGACGATTTTGCGCGGCAAGGAGCGGGACTGGTTTGCGTCGTCGGAGCTTTACTACGGCATGGCGACGCCGATCTCCTACCTGGCCGTCGATGTCGCCGGCGAAGGCCGGCGTGACGCCGCCGGCAACTGGGACGGCGTGCTGGCGAATGGCCGCGGCGCCCTGTACGTGAAGCCCTTCAACCGCCAGACAGTGATCAGCGATCTCCAGTGGAGCGGCGGTTGGCGGCAGCGGATTCCCTTTCAGCTCACCTTCGGCGACCGCGACGGAGGGTTGCGGGGGTTCCACAACCTCGACGTCGGTGGAGCGAGACGAGTCGTCGCCCACGTCGAAGACCGGTACCTGATCGGACGTTACAAGGATTTCGCGTCCATTGCCGCCGCGCCGTTCTTCGAAGCGGGGAAGCTGTGGGCGGGTGATTCCCCATTCGGTGTCACGACACCGGTTTACGCGTCGGCAGGCGTGAGCCTGCTGGCCGCCTCACCACCGCAGTCACGCCGAACCTTCAGAGCGGACCTGGCGTTCCCGGTGAGAGGACCACGCGGTCGGGGCTGGGAGCTGCGTCTGCTGGTCTCCGACTGGACGCGAACCTTCCGGATCGAGCCGCGCGACATAACCCGCAATCGTGAGCGGTCGATTCCGGCGTCGGTGTTCAATTGGCCGTAACGACTCGTTAGCGAGCTCCGGCGGGAACGAATTCCCAGCGACCAAAAACCATTGCGCTGACGATCAGCTCGCCGGGTGCGATCGCGGTGGGCGGGGGCGCGCTACCAAAATAGGCAGAGTTGCCGGCGACCAGTGTGCTCTGGAGCTGCGCGCTGGCACCCCTGATCATGACCGGCTCAGACACATTGCTCGAGTTGAGCGAGAGCAGCCGGCCGAGGCTGCCCCCGGCGGCGCGGGCCATCGCGTCGGCGTCGAGCCTCGCCTGTCTGACCGCCTCGGTCATCGCGGTCCTTCGGGCCTCGTCGGTGCTGGTTGCCAGGAACTGGACGCCGATGATGTTGGTCGCGCCACTCGCAATAGACGCATCGATGATTTTTCCGAGATCCGCGAGGTGTCGCACTTCCGCGCGAATGGTGCTTCTGGCAGTGAAGCCGGCGAGCTTCGGCACCTGATTTTTCGGATATTCGTAATTCTGCTCGAGGTTGTAGCGCGATGTGACCAGCTCGCGATCGACGAGACCGTAGGATCTGAGGCTGGCGAGAATGGCGTCGAATCGCTTGGCGTTCTCCGACGCCGCCTCCACCGCATTCGCAGCCTGATTGGTTACTCCGATGGTGACGAAAGCGTAGTCCGGGGTGATACGCGTCTCGCCACGTCCGTTGGCTGTGAGCTCGGGGTCGCGGTTCGTGGAAGTCGGGAGCTGGGCCGTCGCAGTAGTAGCGACTAGTGCGAACGACAAAGCGGGAATCACGACTCTCCTGATCATCTTTCCTCCGGCGAATGGTTCACAAGAGTACGCTAGCGATCGGCCGCTGGAACTCCGCGCATCATCCTGTTGACCGGGAATACCAGAAGGCCGCACACCAGTGCGGCGACGAAGAGCGAAACCGACGTTTGCCGGAACAGCACCGGCATGTCCTGGAGCTTGTTCGGGTCGACGCGACCGCCGACGAGGCCGGCGATGAGATTGCCCAGCGCATCGGCCATGAACCAGACGCCCATCATCTGTCCCTTGAACTTGGGCGGCGCCAGCTTGGTCATCGAGCTGAGGCCGACCGGGCTGAGCGAGAGCTCGCCGAAGGTCTGAAAGAGGTAGCTGAGCACCAGCCACCACGGCGATACGAGGGTCTTGCCACCGCCTTTGATGACGATATTTGCGGCCACGATCATGACGACGAAGCCGAGCCCGGCGAAGAACAGTCCCCACGCAAACTTGGCCACGCTGGAAGGCGCTTTGCCGCGCTTCCCCAGCGCCACCCAGATCATCCCGAATACGGGAGCCAGAGCGATGACGAATACCGAATTGGCAGACTGAAGCCACAGCGTCGGCATCTCCCATCCAAAGACGACGCGATCGGTGAAGTCGTGCGCGAACAGGTTGAGCGAGGTCGGCGCCTGCTCGAACGCGGACCAGAAAACCGCCGCGAAAACGAACAGCAGGAAGATGATGAAAACGCGCTTCTTCTCCCCCGTGTCGAGGCCGCCCGCGACGAAGACGTACAGGAAATAAAGCAGCGCCATCGCCACTATCACGACCGTCATGCGACGCGCGATCGACACCGGATTGATGCTGACGACGCCCGTCAGGGTAAGCAGGACGAGCAGTACGATTATCGCGACGCTCGCGGCGATTATCAGCCGAATCCGCCGATGCTCGGCCGGATCGGATGATGCGGGTTTGACGCCGATATCACCGAGCGTCTTGCCGGAGCGGCGCCAATACCAGATAACGCCGATCAGCATGCCCACTCCCGCGGCGCCGAAGCCCAGGTGCCAGGCGATCTTCTCGCCCAGGTAGCCCGTCACCAGCGGAGCGATGAGCGCGCCGAGGTTTATTCCCATGTAGAAAATCGAAAAACCCGCGTCGCGTCGCGGTCCGCCCTCGGGATAGAGATCGCCGACCATCGCCGAGATGTTCGGCTTCAGCAGGCCGGTGCCGATGACGATCAGAATGAGCCCGATGAAGAACGCCGAGTGGGCGAAGACGATCGACAGCGCGATCGACAGGTGTCCGAGCGCGATCAGGACTCCGCCGTACCACACCGCGCGGCGCAGTCCGAGGAGTCTGTCCGCGATCCAGCCGCCGGGCAGTGCCGAGAGATACACGCATGCCGAGTAGATGCCGACGATGGCGCCCGCGGTTTCTCGGGAGAACGCGAAGCCGCCGGTGGCGAGCGCCGCGGTCATGAACAGGATCAGCAGCGGCCTGATCCCGTAGAACGAGAAGCGCTCCCACATCTCGGTGAAGAAGAGAGTAGAGAGTCCTATCGGCTGGCCGAAGAACGTCCGCGTGCTGGCGCCGCGCCCGAGACCCGGAGGCGGCTCGTCGTGGGTTACCGTTCCCGCCTGTGGCTGCTGGAAGACATCTTTGGAATCTCTGGCCATCGTCGACGGAGAAGAGGGAAGAGGGAAGCGTCAGGCGTGAACCGCGGCGAGCGGAAGATACCTCTCAGGTGGATGTACGCCACCGGCCTGCTTTTGTTGCTCCCAGGTAATGCCCGTCGGTGGCTGCTTGATGCAGGCAACGAAATGTCCGGGAGTTTTTTCCTCGAGGGGCGGCACGATGGCGGCGCACGCCGCATCCCGGGCCGGGTGGTGGCAGCGCGGATGGAACACGCACCCCGAAGGCGGATTGGCGGGAGACGGGACATCGCCCTTGAGGATGATCCGCTCCTTTCGCGCCTTGGGATCCGCCACCGGAACCGCCGACAACAGCGCTTGAGTGTACGGCATCAGCGGCTCGCCATAGAGATCGTCCGACGAGGCCAGCTCGACGACCTTGCCGAGGTACATCACCGCGACGCGGTCGGCGATGTGCTCGACCACCGACAGATCGTGGGCGATGAACATGTACGTCAGGTCGTGCTCGCGCTGCAGATCCTCCAGCAGGTTGATCACCTGGGCCTGGACCGACACATCGAGCGCCGAAACCGGCTCGTCGCAGACGATGAACTTCGGCTCGACCGACAGCGCGCGGGCAATACCGATGCGCTGGCGCTGGCCCCCGGAAAATTCGTGGGGGTAGCGATTCGCGTACTCGGCTCGCAGGCCGACCTCCTGGAGGAGCTGCCTGACGCGCGCGTCGGCCGCAGCGCCGTCCGCGAGGTGGTGAATCGTCAGGCCCTCGCGGATGATCGCTCCAACCGTCATGCGCGGATTGAGCGACGACACCGGATCCTGGAAGATGATCTGCATCTCGCGGCGCAGACGCCGCAGCTCGGCCGTGCCCATGGCCCGGACGTCGCGGCCCTCGAACATGATCTCGCCGGACGTCGGCTCGAGCAGGCGCAAGATGGTGCGGCCGGTGGTGGTCTTGCCGCACCCCGATTCGCCGACGACACCGAGGGTCTCGCCACGCGCGACGTCGAACGAGACATCATTTACCGCTTTCACAGCGCCGACCTGCCGCGACAGAACTCCTTTCCTGATTGGAAATTCCTTGCGCAGGTTCCGAACGGAGACGAGAGGCGATGTGCCGTTCATGCGGCGCCCACTCCTTCCTCGACGACGATCGGCGGATGCGGATGATTGCGCCGCTCGGGCTCGATGGCGAGATGGCAGCGGGAGATGTGGACGGGCGAGCCGATCTCGTAGAGTGGCGGATGCTCTCGCTCGCACAGGTCCCACGAGTAGGGGCAGCGGTCGCGGAATCGGCAGCCGCGCGGCCACTCGGTGGGCGAGGGTACGGTCCCCGGAATGACGTTGAGTCGTTCCTGATCGTGGCCGATGTGCGGCATCGACCCCATCAAACCTTCGGTATACGGATGGTGCGGGCGCGCGAAGAGCTCGTCGACGCTGGCTTGCTCGACGACCTCTCCCGCGTACATCACGATCACCCGCGACGCGGTCTCGGCGATGACACCCAGATCGTGGGTGATCATCAGAATGGAGGTGCCGATCTTTTTCTGGAGATCGACCAGCAGCTCCAGAATCTGCGCCTGAATGGTGACGTCGAGCGCGGTGGTCGGCTCGTCGGCGATGACGAGCGCGGGCTTCATCATCAGGGCCATGGCTATCAGGACTCGCTGGCGCATGCCGCCGGAGAGTTGGTGCGGATACTGTTTCGCGCGTGTCTCAGCGTCGGGGATGCCGGTGAGCGCGAGCATCTCGACAGCGCGATTCCAGGCTTCGCCCCGACTGACGTCGGCGTGAATGCGCGCCACCTCGGCGACCTGATCGCCGACGCTGAACACGGGATTGAGCGCCGACATCGGCTCCTGAAAGATCATGGAGATGCGATTGCCGCGGATGTCACGCATGGCGGCGTCGTCGAGGGTGACGATGTTCTTCCCCTCGAATTCGATGATGCTTCCCGGCTCGATCCGGCCTGGCGGCTGAATGAGTCGCAGAATCGACAGCGCGGTGACGGATTTTCCGCAGCCAGACTCACCGACGATGCCCACCGTTTCGCCGGCGCCCACGTCGAAGCTGACCCCGTCGACCGACCGGGCAACGCCCGCCTCGGTGTAAAACCAGGTTCGCAGGTCCCGGATCGAGAGCAGCCCGGTCACTTTGTCGTCAGCGCCTCTCGTAGGCGTCCCGCAGCGCTTCGCCGAGGATGTTGAGGGTCATCACCGTCAGGACCATGAAAAGACCGGGAAAGAGTGCCATCCACCACAGCGCTGCCACCTGGTCGGCGCCGTCCTGAATGATGTTGCCCCAGCTCGCCAGCGGTTGAGGAACACCGATTCCAAGATACGAAAGCCCCGCCTCGAGAACGATGACGTGCGCGACACTGAGCGTTGCTGCGACCACGATCGGAGACACGACATTGGGAAGCAGGTGCCTGGCCAGAATACGTCTCCGGCTGGCCCCCAGAGCGCGCGCTGCGGTCACGAATTCGGCGTGCTTCAACGCAAGAACCTGACCTCTGACGATGCGGCTGAGACCGAACCACCCCGTCAATCCGAGGAATATTACCAGAGCCCCGACCGAGAGGTGCGGCCACGCCACCAGCACTCCGAGCAACAGCAGCAATCGCGGTATCGAGAGAAACGCATCGAGCACGCGCATCATGACCGCGTCGGCGACGCCGCCCGCGTATCCGGCCACCGCGCCGTATACCACGCCGACGCTCAGACTCACGATCGTCGCCAGAAACCCGATCGACAGCGACAGTCGCGCGCCGTAGATCACCCGGCTGAGAACGTCGCGACTGTAGGGATCGGTGCCGAAGGGATGCGCCAGCGATGGCGGCAGGCTCTTGAGACCGACGATGTCCGGCTGCGCCGCCGGATCGTATGGCGCGATCAGGGGCGCCAGCAGTCCGACGAGCACGATCAAGCCGAGCACGATGAAGGCGGTCCGCGACGACGGCTTGCGCATGATGCCGCGCAACCCCACTGCGAGCGGCGACTCCCTCGGCTTGGCGACGCTAGTGCTCACGCAACCTCGGGTCTGCCCACGCATACAGAAGATCGGCGAGAAGACTGCCGGCGGCGACCATTATGCTGCCGATGATGACGCCGCCGACCACGAGGGGATAGTCTCGCGTCCCTATGGCGCCGATGACGGCGAGCCCCATTCCCGGCCAGGCAAAGATCTTCTCGATGAAAAATGCGCCCGTCAGCAGAGCAGGGAACGAGAGGCCGATCAGACTGATGATCGGGAGCAGCGCGTTGCGCAGCGCGTGTCGTCGGAGGATCTGCCGCTCCGTGAGCCCTTTGAGCCGGGCGGTGCGAATGTAGTCGGCGGGGAGAACGTCCAGCAGCGCCGCGCGCTGGTAGCGGGCGACCGATGCCGCGGCGAGCAGAGTGAGCGTGAAAGCGGGCAGCGCCAGGTGCTTGAGGCGATCGGCGACGCGCCCGCTCCAACCGAGGTAATCGTGCATCACCGGATCGACGGTGCCGCCGACGGGGAATATCGGCAGCCAGTACGTGAAGGCGAGAAGGATGAGCAGCGCCAGCCAGAAATCCGGCATCGAGAAGAAGAACAGCGACACGCCACTGAGCGTGGTGTCCACGAACGAGCCCCGACGCGCCACCTGGACCAGCGCCACCAGCATTCCCAGGGCAAAGCTTCCGACGAGCGCCACGCCCATTAGCAGCAGCGTGTTGGGCAACGCGGTCGCCAGAACTTCGCGCACTGGTCGCTCGTGGGAGAAAGACCAGCCCAGCTCGCCGCGGGCGAGCGCGCCGACGTACCTAATGGCCTGTTCCGGCAGTGGCCGGTCGAGCCCATACTGGGCGCGCAGCGTCTGGCGAACTTTCTCGCTGACGTTGGGGTTGTCCATCACCGCGCTGAACGGATCGCCGGGCGCGAGGTGGATGAGGACGAAGGTGATTGCCGCGACGATGGCGACGATCACAGCGGCCTGGACCAGTCGTCGCGCGATGTAGCGCAGCACCCGCTAAGGGGTCTTCTGACCCGCAGGTCGATCGGAGGCGGTCGTGGCCGTGCCCTGGTCGAGTGCCGGGGCGTTGTCGCGGGCGATGCGCTTGTCGGCTGGAATCCACCACTCCGGAATGTGGGCCCACCAGGCGTCGGGCCTCAGCGTGGCCAGCTGCAGCCGCGAGTGATACCCCACCGTGATCAAGGGCTCGGCCAGCCAGATCGCCGGAGCGTCCTGGATGATTGTCTCGTACGCCTTGGTGAAGAGCGCCCGGCGGGTGGGAAGGTCGTACGATTTGAGGGCGCTGTCGACGTACCCATCGAAGACCGGGCTCTCGTACGAGCCATAGTTGTTGCCGCTCGCCGTACGTGACCCGGCGGTGCCCCAGGATCCGCGCAACGCACCCGGACTCGGTTGGGTGTTCCACTGGCCCAGCACCATGTCGAAGGTCCGTTTTCTGTCCTTCTCCATCAGCACCGGAAAATCCAGGTTTTCGATGTCGACCTTTGCCCCGACTTTGCGGAGCTGTTCCTGAATGACCACGCCGATCTGCAGCCGTGGGCCGCTGGTGCCCGGGATGGAAAGGGTGAATTCCAGCGGGCGTCCATTACGGGCGCGAATTCCGTCGGTGCCGACGCGCCAGCCGAGGGAATCGAGCACCTGTCTCGCGCGAACGGTGTCGTACGGAATCTGGGCAAGATTGGGATCGGTGGTCGAATAGGAGCGAACCGTCGGTCCCAACGCGGGCAGCGCCAGGGTGTCGTAAACGCTTTTGACCAGGGCGGCGCGGTCGACGGCCATGGTAAGAGCCCGGCGCATTTCGCGATTGCCGAAGATGGGATGCGGCCGATCGTGATTGGCCGGATCGCGGAGGTTCATCAGCGCGAACTGGTAAGCCAGAGCGTGATACTGCCTGGTTCTCAGCTCGGGGTGCTTCGCGACCTCGGCGAGGTTGTCGGGGCGAAGCTGCTCGAAAAAGTCGGCCTCGCCGCTGAGGAAGCGGGTGACGGCAGTGGGAAAATCGGGAGAGATGGTCCAGATCAACCGGCCGAGCTTCGGGGCGCCGCGATAGTTGGACGTATCCGCAACGAGCTCGACAGCAACGCGTGGAATCCAGCGCGCGAAACGATACTGGCCCGACCCGATGGGATGCCGCGCCGCGTCAGAGGCGCGCCAGCTCGCTGGCGGTATCGCCTTCCAGACGTGCTCCGGCATGATCGGCAGCTGATACACGGCGTCGTAGAATTGCTGGGGGCTTCGCGAATGGAACCAGAAGACGGCGGTCGCCGAATCGGGCGTCGAGACGGAATCGATGTTCGAGATCACCGGCGCGGTCGGGGAGCCGAGCGTCGAATCTTTGGTGCTCGCCACGGTGAAGCGCACGTCGTTCGAGCGCACCGGCACTCCATCGTGCCAGCGCGCCTTTGGATCGAGATGAAAGGCAATCGACAGAGAGTCCTTGCTCCACGTCCATCGGTCGGCCAGCCGAGGGGTGAATCCCTTGTCGCTGACGATGTTCAGGGAATCACCGATGTCGGCGAGGCGGTCGTAGACCATGTCCACGATCTGGGCGGCCTGGACGCTCTGGAGCAGCGACGGGATCAGGACATCCGGGTCTCCGCCGGTGGAGATTACGAGGGTCCCGCCGCTCTTCGCGGCTGGTGACTCGGTTCCAGTGCATGCGCAGGCGAGCATCACGCAAACGAGCCAGGCACGTTTCATCGTCGCCATGTCCAACCCTCATCCAGGAAATGCGGAACGTATTCCAGAGCTTCGTCGCGGATCTCGTCCTCAGGCAGCTCTCGGGCGTCCGCGTCTTCGAGCGACCGCACCGCGTCGAACATCGCGATTGCGACCTCGTTGACTTCGGGTGCTCGTCCGAGCAAAGCCTGAAGCGTCGCCGGCACCGGCACCGGAGCTACCGATGGCTCGCTGTCGCGGGCGAAAACCGGGAGCGACGACTGATCATCATCGACGAGGATAGAGCCGTGCTGCAACAATGCGCCGGCGTCGCGCCACTGGGCGCTGCCCACCAGCTTCGCGCCCTCGGCGACCAGCTCTCCCTCCGACGGAGTCTCGAAGCAGGGCCGAATGCTCGGAGGGGCGGCGCGATTCGATCGGCTGGCCGCCTCCACTCGCACGCCCAGCCGGCTCAGGCCCGACTTGAGAATGCGGTTGATTCGGTCGTAGGTCTCGCGCAGCGCGACGTTCTCGTCGAGCGGGGCTGTGACGCTGTAGGTGACTTCGCGGTCGTGGAGAATGGCGCGGCCGCCGGTTGGGCGACGCACGATGCCGACGCCAGCTTCGCGAAGCTTGCCCAGGTCGTAGAGCCCGCGCGCCGGCTGATTGCGGCCGAATGACAAGGTCGGCGCGCTCCACGAATAGACGCTGAAAACGGTCTCACCCGTGCGCACAGCGCGGGACTTGAGCGCGGAATCTCGCGCCATGTTCTCGGCGCCGGAGCGGGGCGGCACGATGAGAAGACGCCAGCGTCCGTAACTTCGCCGGGGGTGCATAGAGTGTTAAATTGTCACTCCTATGAGCACCACAATCAAGCACGTTGAAGCAGCGATTCCTCCTGCCGAATCCTTCGTTCCCCGACATGTAGGTCCCGACGAGCGTGACGTAGCCGAGATGCTCAAGCTGCTCGGCTTTTCCTCACTCGATGCGCTGATAGACGCCACAATACCCAGGAAGATCCGACTGCGGGAAGGGCTGAGCCTTCCCAGCGGCCTGACCGAGCTCGAAGTGCTGACGTACTTCAGGGCCCTAGCCGCCAAGAATCAGGTTTTCCGCTCGTTCATCGGCATGGGTTACTCGGATTGCGTCACTCCGCCGGTGATCCAGCGCAACATTCTCGAAAATCCCGGCTGGTACACCGCGTACACGCCATACCAGGCGGAGATCGCGCAGGGAAGGCTGGAGGCGCTGCTCAACTTCCAGACGATGGTAATCGACCTCACGGGTCTGGAGATCGCCAACGCGTCTCTGCTCGACGAAGCCACCGCGGCCGCCGAAGCGATGACGATGAGCTACGCGCTGAAGGGCAAGCCTGGCAAGGAAGTCTTTCTGGTCGCCTCCGAGTGCCATCCGCAGACTATCGACGTCGTGAGGACACGCGCCAGCGTGCGGGGCATCGAGGTGCGCGTGTCGAGCTACGCCGATTTCAAGATCGGTCCCGAGGTTTTCGGAGCCCTCGTCCAGTATCCGGCGACCGATGGCGCGGTCATCGATTACAGCAAGACGGTAGAGCAGATCCACGCCGTCGATGCGCTGGTGACGGTTGCGGCGGACATCCTTGCCCTCGTCCTGCTGTCACCGCCGGGCGAGTGGGGAGCAGACATCGTCGTCGGCAACACCCAGCGCTTCGGAGTTCCGCTGGGATACGGCGGCCCGCATGCCGCGTATTTTGCGACCCGCGATGAATTCAAGCGCCAGATCCCGGGACGGATCATCGGCGTGTCGCGCGATGCCGATGGCAAGCCGGCGCTGCGCATGGCGCTCCAGACGCGGGAGCAGCACATTCGCCGCGAGAAGGCGACGAGCAACGTCTGCACGGCGCAGGTTCTCCTCGCGGTGGTGGCGAGCATGTACGCGGTCTATCACGGGCCGCAAGGCCTGAGCAGGATCGCCCGTCGGGCTCACGGTTTCGCCGCCGCGTTGTCCGAAGGTCTGAGGCGGCTCGGCTACACCATCGTCCACGACGACTTCTTCGACACCATCCGTGTCGCGGCCGGCAAGCGCAACAGCCAGGCGATCGTCGATGACGCACGGAGCCGCCGCATCAACGTTCGGTTCATGGACGACCGCAGCATCGTCATCGCGCTCGACGAAACGGTGACCGGTGACGACATAAGCAATCTCCTGGCGTCGTTCAACGGCGGCAAGGACCCGGATTTCGGAGTCGAGGATCTGGCCTCCGGCGCGGATGCCCGCTACGACGAGCGCTTCAATCGCACCACTCCATTTCTCACTCACCCGGTGTTCAACAAGCACCACGCCGAGACGGAGATGCTGCGCTACATGCACAAGCTGGAATCGCGCGACCTCTCGCTGGTCCACTCGATGATTCCGCTCGGGTCGTGCACGATGAAGCTCAACGCGACGGCCGAGATGATGCCGATCACCTGGCCCGGTTTTGCCAAGATCCATCCGTTCGCTCCGCTCGATCAGGCAGACGGCTACCGCCAGCTGTTCGACGAGCTGGAGAGCGCGCTGGCCGAGATCACCGGCTTCGCGGCGGTTTCCCTCCAGCCGAACGCCGGCTCTCAGGGAGAGTTCGCCGGGCTGCTGGTGATCCACGCCTATCACGCTTCACGGAAGGAAGGCCACCGCAATGTCTGCCTGATCCCCCAGTCTGCGCACGGCACCAACCCGGCCAGCGCGGTGATGGCGGGGATGCGAGTGGTGGTGGTGAAGACCGACGAGCGCGGCAACATCGACGTGCCCGATCTCAAGGCAAAGGCGCAGGAGCACGCGCTCAATCTCGCGGCTCTGATGGTGACTTATCCATCGACACACGGAGTGTTCGAGGAATCAATCGTCGAGATCTGCGATGTCGTGCACAAGTACGGCGGCCAGGTCTACATGGACGGCGCCAACATGAACGCGATGGTCGGGCTGTGCCGTCCGGCGGACATCGGCGCCGACGTCTGCCACCTCAATCTCCACAAGACCTTCTGCATTCCACACGGCGGCGGCGGTCCGGGCATGGGCCCGATCGGAGTCGCCAGACACCTGGTGCCGTTTCTCCCGGGACATCCGGTGGTGCGCCTCGACGGGAGAGAGGAAGTCGGCGCGGTTTCGGCGGCGCCGTGGGGGAGTGCCAGCATCCTTCCGATCTCCTACGCCTACATCAAGCTGATGGGCGGCGACGGTCTCGAATACGCCACCAAGATCGCGATCCTCAACGCCAACTACATAGCGAAGCGACTCGAGGAGCACTTCCCGGTGCTGTACAAGGGCGCGCACGGAACCATCGCCCACGAGTGCATTGTCGACACCCGGGTGGTGAGGCAGGCTAGTGGCGTCGAGGTCGAGGACATCGCCAAGCGGCTGATGGATTACGGATTCCACGCGCCGACGGTGTCGTTCCCGGTGCCCGGAACACTGATGATCGAGCCGACGGAGAGCGAGCCGAAAGACGAGCTCGACAGATTCTGCGATGCGATGATCTCGATCCGAGAGGAGATTCGGGAAATCGAGAGCGGTGCCGCCGACCGGGAGGACAACGTTCTCAAGAACGCGCCGCATCCGGTGAGCAGGGTGACGGCGAGCGCCTGGACGCATCCCTACGCGCGGGAGAAGGCGGCCTTTCCGGCGCCCTGGACTCTGGATTTCAAGTTCTGGCCGGCCGTCGCGCGCGTCGAAAGCGCGTACGGTGACAGGCACTTGATCTGTTCGTGTCCGCCTACTGATTCGTACGTCGAGGCAGGCGCCGCCGGCAACTGACTCGCGAGCGGCTCATCGGTCGCGGACCCGAGTCACGAGCCAATATGCTTCGTGTATGCGTCGGGTTTCATGAGGGCATCGATCTCGGACGCGTTGGCCGGCTTTACTCTGATCATCCAGCCCGCGCCGTAGGGATCGGTGTTGACCAGCGCCGGCTCCTTGTCGAGGCGGTCATTGATGGCGACGACTTCGCCGGCTATAGGGGCGAACAGCTCTGAGACGGCCTTGACGGCCTCGATGGTTCCGAACACATCATGTTTTCCGAACTTCGTGCCGACCTTGGGAAGCTCGATGTAGACGACGTCTCCCAGCTCGCCCTGAGCATAGTCGGTGATGCCGATCTCGGCGGTGCCGTCCTTGCCCTTCCGGACGTACTCGTGCTCTTCGGTGTATTGGAGATCGTTCGGGATGTTCGCCACAGTTGCTCCGCTGGAGATGCCTGCCGGGTCGCCGGGCGCGAAGTCTATGGGCGACTCAAAAAGGAGTCAAGAAACCCGAACGGCGGTCTCTAATCCGGCCTCATCGCGCTGAAGAGAGCTCCAGAGCGCATCGACGTCGCGCTCCAGATCCTCGAGCGATCCGTTGTTGTCGATGCAATAGTCGGCGCGGGCTCTCTTGAGCTCGGCGGGCATCTGGGAGGCGATCATGTTCATCGCGTCCGTCTCTTCGAGCCCGCGGGTGGCAACGAGCCGTTCGAGTCGTACAGGACGTGGCGCGTCGACGAGAACGATGGCGTCGAACTCCTCCACCAGATTTCGCTCGAAAAGGAGCGGGATCACGCAGACGACGATCGGGTCGCCTCGCTCCTTTGCCAACGCGATCTCACGGTCCCGCAGTCGCGTCACACCCGGATGGACGATTCGATTCAGGGCGTCGAGCTCGTTCTGGTCGGCGAAAACGATTTGCCGCAGCGCCCGGCGGTCTAGGTCGCCGTCGGGCTGCAGAATGTCCTTGCCCCACCGCTTGACGATGTCTTTCAGCGCCTGGGTATCGGGCCGCACTGCTTCACGCGCCAGTACATCCGCATCGATGACCGTCGCGCCTCGCTCGGCGAGCATAGTGGCGACCTCCGATTTCCCGCTGGCGATGTTTCCTGTCAGTCCGATGAGAATCATCTGTCACTGGATTGAGGTGGAAGCAGCCGGCGTGCGCGGCCAAGATAGGGTGTAATCCCATCCCTGTCACGCACAAACAACTGCTTGTGTTACGGCCAAAGCTCTGCAACTGCTGAAAGCAACGTCTAAAGAAGCGGGACCTGCGCGGCGTCGCCGGCCGGCACTGTATGGCACATCCGGCAGCGTGCCTCGTACGATTCGGTGCCGCCGACCATGATCTGGGGTGAATTGTACGGAGCCGGCTGGCCCCCGATCAGCCGTTGATTGCGGCTGGCGGGGCCTCCGCAGAGAACGCAAATCGCGTGCAGTTTGTCCACGACCTCTGCGATAGCCATTAGTTCAGGCATCGATCCGAAGGGCTCGCCCCGGAAATCCGTATCCGTTCCGGCCACTATTACCCGCCGCCCACGGCTTGCCAGCGAGGTCACCAGGGGAACTATCCCTTCATCCATGAACTGGGCCTCGTCGATGGCGATGACGTTGGCGATGGGGTCGATCTGCTGGGCGATCTGCGCCGCGGAATCGGCCGGAACCGCCTGGACCGTGCGCCCGTCGTGGCTGGAGATCGCGTAAATCCCCGCGTATCTGGCGTCGAGGTGGGACTTGAACACCTGCACCCGCTTGCGGGCGATGATGGCGCGGCGGACGCGACGAATCAGCTCTTCACTCTTGCCGCTGAACATGACTCCCGCAATGACTTCTATCCATCCACCGGTCTGGTGGAATGGTCCGCTCGGCCCACTCACGACCGGTCGCGATCTCTACGGGGCGTTCCCCCACGGGACGGTCGGTCGGACGACCCGCCGCGCCGCGGCGGGCGTGGCCGATCGCCGCGATCGCCTCGGGTCGGTCGCTCTCGTCCACCAGCGGCCTTCTCTCGCTCCTCGCGATCGCGTTCGGCGCGGACCACCACCTTCCGCCCCTTGATCATCGAGCCGTTGACGCGGGCGATGACGCCGGCCGCGTCTCCCTCAGCGATCTCGACGAGCGCGTGGCTCTCGCGCAAATCGATCTTGCCGACGCGATCGCCTGGTATGCCGCCTTCGCCGGCGACGATGCCCATGAGATCGCCGACCTTGACGCCGTCCCGGGTTCCCACTGTCATGAAAAGCCGCGTCATGCCGCCCGTAGCACCTCGCGGGCGGTCACCGTCGGCCCGCGGCCGGGCGGCCGGTACCGGGTTAGCCTCGGCGGCGCGGCGCTGGGCGCGCTCCCGCTCGAGCAGCGTCAGCGCCGCCGCCGCCAGCTCCGTTCCGTCGAACTCATGGAGCAAAGGCTCCAGAGAGATCACGTCGCGCGGGGGAACGCCGCGAGCCAGCACGGCGCGGAGCTCTTCACGAACCGATTCCTCGCGATCGCGGGCGCGTCGCTCGGGCCCGTGCATGTTGAGCGGAGCCAGCCGCCCCGAGGACAGCTCGCGGAGCCAGGGAACCTCGCCCGGGGCGGTCAGCGCCACGATCTGAACCGGCCTCGCCAGCGCCACTCGCTGTAGCTCTGCCGGTAGAACCGGAGGTTGATAGAAGATCACCGTGTGGACGGCGGCGCTCCCGAGCTCTCCCCGGGTGACGTTTATTGACTTGTCGTCCTGATGATATCCGAGAGTGCGGAGCACTCCGGTCGCCTGTTCGGCCGCGGCCGCATCGCGGGCGACGATCACCGCGGATGGAGGATCCAGCTCGTCGAGGAGCTTCCTGAGCGCGCTGGCGCGGGCGCTGGCGGCGACCGTGACGTGTTTCACGATCGGCATCTCATAGTCGGGCGGAAGCTGTGGCACTTCCGTCTCGGCAACTCCGGCCCGCCGGGCGCGGCGCGCGTAGCGCTCGATGAAGCCGTCGACTTCCGGCGTGAGCTTCCTCGTGACGATGACGCGGGTAGCTTCGGTCAGCTCACCCAGCAAACCCTCGAGCGCGCGAATGGCGGGCGCACCCTCCGCAAGGATGTCGTCGGCCCACGCGATCGCGATAATTCGTACGGCGTCCAGCTTCAAGAGGGACGCCTGGACGAGCCCCTGGAGCTCGGTCGGCGTTCCGGCGACGGCGAGAACCGGACGGCTCCGGAAGATGCGGCCGGCCCGTGAGGCACTCGTCACCGGAACCACCTCGATGCCGGCCGGCCCTGACAAACGAAGTATCGTCTCGGAAATCGCGAGCGCGGTCTCGGCGTCGCGGGTAGCGATCACGACCTGAGTCCCACCAGCCGATGGATCGACGCGCGCGAGTGCGGGCGTCAGAAATTCCGCTATCGATTCGGTGGTGTGCGGCAGCGTGTAAACCACGTTCTGGCTGCGCGCTACCTGTCCGGAGGTACGCTCTCCTGCTTCCTCCAATTCCGGCATCCTCGACCTCTATTTTGCAACGTGGCGTTGTATCAGCCACGCCGGTATCGTTATATGACCCACCGCCAACGCGGCTTCGCCCTCCAAAGATAGCAGCATCGGGACACCCATGATTACCGCCATCGTTCTGATCAAAGCCGAGCCACAGCGAATCGCCGAATGCGCGACGAAGCTGGCGGGCATCGATGGAGTCTCCCAGGTCTTCTCGGTGTCGGGCGAATGGGACCTCGTCGCGATGATCGAGGTCGCGGAGCACGAAGCAATCGCAAGGATCGTCACCGAGGAGGTGACCGTGGTCCCCGGCATCAAGTCGACGCACACCCTCACTGCGTTCAGAGCGTACTCGAAAAAAGATCTCGAGCAGGCCTGGGACATCGGGCTGGAGTAGGGCTGTGCTGGTGAGCAATTCCGGTCCCGACGCGACGAGCCGCGCCGCCTTCCGACTGCTGAGCGAAAAACTACCCGGTCTTACCGCCATAAAAGGCGGCACATCCGCCGAGCCGCTGACGGCGACCGAGCCGCCGATTCTGAGATCCGCTCAGATCGTCGAGGGTAGCTCTCTCAGGGCCGTGAAGGTGCCCGGAGTTTCGCGGCAGAACCCGTCCGGATTCGGCGCCTTTCTCGACGGCGCCCAGAAGGTCAGGGTGATCGGACACGATCTGGGGATTCCCATCGTCCTCGGCACGGTCTCGGCAGCGGTACGGGTGCGGGTCGATCGCCGCCTCGTGACCTGGGGGCACCAGCCGCCGCGCGTCGAGCGCGCGATCTATCTGCCCCTGCGCTTTCTGCCCCAGCTAGCGGACGCGCGGACACTCGAGGCCTTCGAGACGGCGGGCTGGCGCGCCGTCGATACTTCGACAGCCGACAGGAACGGGGAATTTCCCAGCCAGCATCCCGCTGTTCTGGTCGAGCGCGCGATTCGGGCGGTCGACCAGCAGCGTGAAGAGCTGGAGGATCGATTGGCGGAGGCGTGGTGCGCGCTCGGCGAGTCGCCGCTGTTCATCGACGGCGGGATCAGCCGAACTCCCGCGGTCGCCTCATCGACCTGCGCGGTCGGTGTGGTGAAGAGCCATCGCACGCTTTACGTCGATGGGGATGCGCTGAGAGTGGTGATGGGCCTGAAACCGGGCGAGAGATCGTCGGTGTTCCGCGTCTCGCCCCGCTCGAGGAGCTCGGTGTTGAGCTGGTATCTGCGGCAGCGTACACCGGATGGGCATGACGCGATGTGGGGACTGGTGCGCGTCGAGGTCTCCGAATGCGACCGGCCGGCCGATCGCGCCGACGAGATCTCGCGGTGGATCCTGGCGGAGACGTCGCCGCTGGCGCTGCCCGATGGCCGCTGGGACAAAATGTCGTACGGCATTCGCGATTGCGAAGAATTTCTGAGGGCGATCTCATGAGCGAGGCACTTGGTCGCGTAGTCGCAACCGAGCGGAAGCCCAACACTCCGCACGAGTTCCATTTCTGGACCGCCATCGATTCGCCGGTCGGGATCGGAACGATCGTGCGCGTCGACGGCGCGAAGCCGATCGACGGCCAGATTCCCCACATCTACGGCATCGTCGTCGAGGGCTTCAGCTACACCGATCTTCAGTCGCCGATGCACGACGTTCTTGGCCACGACGGACTGCCGACGATGGCGGGCTACGCCGCCACCGAGCGCGCGGAGATCCGGCTCTATACGGCGGCTGTGCTGCGGCAGATCCCCGAGGAGCCGCTCCAGCCGGTGCCGATGGGCCAGGTTTTTCTGGCCGAGGAAGCGGACGTGCAGGTCGCGCTCAGGATGGACGGCTACCTCAAGGAAGGCGCGAATACAGGAATTCCGGTCGGCGTCTACCGGGCGGGCGGTACCGACGCCGTGATCTACCTCGACGCCGACTTCCTGCTCGGGCCCGAAGCGGCGCATCTCAATATCACCGGCGTGTCGGGTCTCGCGACAAAGACCAGCGCCGTCGAGTGGCTGTTGTCCTCCTTGTTCACGCATTTCCCCGCTGACAAGGGCTCCATCGCTGCCGTCTGCTTCAACGTGAAGGGGCCGGACCTATGCTATCTGGACAAGCCGGGGAAAGTCGAAGAAGGAGACAAGGCGCTCTACGAGAAGCTGCGCGTCGAGCCCCACCCCTTCGACAACGTCCAGTACTTCGCGCCCTATACGGCCAAGGGAATCTCGCTCAACACCTTTCGAAACAATGAAGCGCTGCTCGACAACGTCGTTCCGCTCACCTGGGGGCTGCGGGAGGTTCTTCAGTTCGCGGAAGTCCTGCTCAACAAGGACGACGTCGATGCCAAGGCCGACGCGCTCATCGACTTCATCACCCAGAACGTCGTCGATAAGGAGTTCAGCGATCCGATACTGAGCAGGAAGCACAAGGTCCAGTCGTTCGCCGACCTCGAGGGCTGGTTCCGGGACGTTCTGCAGGGGATGGAGAAAAAGGACGGCGAGAGCTGGCGCACGCATCACGTGGCGACGATCAGGAAGGTGAGGAACCGGCTTTCCAACATCTCGACGCGGTGCGCCGGCCTGGTCACCGACTCGGGCGCCGTGAGCGATCTTCCATTCGGGAGCTTTGAGGACCGCACGGTGTATGTAGTCGACGTCGCGAACCTCGAGGAAGATGCGCAGGATCTCATCTTCGCCCGCATCGTGTCCAAGCTTCGGGAACACCTGGAGCGGAGAGACCTGGGCGTCAAGCACCTCGTCGTCTTCGTCGACGAGCTCAACAAGTACGCACCGGGCGATGGGGCCGACACTTACGTCAGGAAGATGCTCCTCGACATCGCCGAGCGTGGCCGGTACCTGGGGCTGGTGTTGTTCAGCGCGCAGCAATTCAGGTCGCAGGTACACCGGCGGGTCGTCGGCAACTCGGGCACGGCACTCTTCGGCAGGATGGACGCCGACGAGCTATCGACACCCGGGTACGCGGTGCTGAGCCCCGCGACCAGAACCAAGCTCGCCACGCTGGAGAAAGGGCAGTTGATGATTCGACATCCACATTTTACGCAGCCGATCTTCGTGCGCTTCCCACGCCCTTCGGTGATGCAGGGTCGCGAGGGCGCCGAGCGTTATCCGCAGGCGAGCGAGGTCTCGCTCGACGCGGCGATTCTGCGCGCGTTGAGACCGCTCGACCCGTCGATCACGCTGCCGTGGGTGCAGGAGATCACGGCGCTTTATACCGAGGAAGAGATCATCCGGGCGAGAAACGCGACTCAGCTGGCCCGCCCGGAAAACGTGAAGGCGTACTTCGCGGCGCAGTTCCGAAAGATCCTGACAGCACAGCCGGTGGCGCGGCCAATGGCGGCGACCATCAAATCGGCGCCGGAAAACGATCCGTATGGTTTCTAGGAAAAGACATCTCGTCGTCGCCGCACTCGCCCTAGCTGCCAGCTCCGCAATCGGTCAACCAGTACTGCTGCAGATCAGGCCCCACATCGGGGATACCCTTCGCATGCACCTCTCCCAGTCGGTGGAGATGACCGGCACCACCGGGCAGGGACGCGGCGATCCGTCGACGAGGTCGATGACGACGTCGATCGAGGTCTTCACGCGCGCGATCGCCCAGCAGTGGACGTCCGGTGGAACCTTGATGCAGTCCATCACCGATTCGGTGGCGATGAGTCCCGCGTCGCCCGGATCACTGGCCGACCTCCAGCGCCGGACGATGCAATCGCAGAAGGTGTGGGTGAAGGTCTCGACAGACGGCGCCATGGAGATCGTCGAAGACTCCGACCCCGACAGCGAATTGAGGCACATCTTCGGGGAGATGCCCGCCATGCTCGCCCGCGGCCCCATCTCCGTGGGGGAGAAATGGACGCGGGAGATGCAGATGCCGCTCACCGGTGACCCGGGGGGCGTGGGGTCGGTCCGGGCCACTTTCCGGCTGGATTCGCTGGGAAGAAACGGCGATGTCGCCTACATCTCGATGCGGGGGACCATGTCGCGGATAAACACCGCCGGCGCACCGGCGGAGGGCGCCGGCTACGCCACTTCGGGCACCCTGAGCGGTAGCATCCAGATCGATCGCCGTCTAGGCTGGATTACTGACTCGAAGAGCAGCATCATCGTACGGTCCACCATCGCCGCCGGCCCCGGTCCCAAAGGGGCACCGCAAAGAGCGCCGATGCAGGTGCGGACGAAGATCACGCAGTGGATAAGGGCGATGCGCAATCGATGAGACTGGTACACCTCGCCGACATACATCTCGGCTTCCGACAATATCAGCGACAGACACCCGCCGGCATCAACCAGCGCGAGGCCGACATCGCGACTTCGCTGCGCCGGGTCATCGACGCGGTCATCGCGCTGCGGCCCGAGCTGGTGTTGATCGCCGGCGACGTTTTTCACACCGTCCGGCCGACCAACCCTGCGATTCTCCACGCATTCCTCGAATTCTCGCGGCTGAGGCGCGAGCTTCCCGACTCTCGCGTGGTGATGATCGCCGGGAATCACGACACGCCGCGGACGGCGGAGACGGGCTGCATCCTGCGGCTGTTCAGGCCGCTGGGGATCGACGTCGTCGATGGGGAGACCAAGTGGGTGCCGGTACCGGAGCACGATCTGGCGATCCTGGCGGTTCCGGACATGGCGCAGGGCAGGCCTCAGCTGCAGCCCGACGCCACCGCGAAGTACAACATCCTCCTCCTTCACGGCGAGATCGAGGGCGTGCTGCCCAAATACGGTCGCGAGCTCGAGCGCGCGCCGATGGAGATCACGCTCGACGAGCTGGGCCCGGACAAATGGGACTACGTCGCGCTTGGACACTATCACGTCTATCGTCCGGTGGCGCCGAACGCTTTCTACTCGGGCTCAGTCGACTACACCAGCACGAACCCATGGGGTGAGCTGGCCGAAGAGCGGGAGGCGAGGCTCGAGGGCAAAGGCATCATCGAGTACGATCTGGCCTCGCGGACGCACAAGTTCCATCCGCTGCCGCCGCAGCGCCGCTGGGTGGATCTGATGCCGCTCTCGGGCGCCGGCCTCTCGCCGGCGTCGCTCGACGAAGCGATCCGGCAGGCGCTGGACGGCTGCGAGGGCGGTATCGATGACAAGATCGTGAGGCTCGTCGTGCGCGATGTTCCCCGCCACATCCTGCGCGAGCTCGATCACAAGGCGCTGCGCGAGTACAAGCGCAAGGCGCTGCACTTCCATCTCGATACCCGCAGGCCGGAGATCGTCCGTCCGGAGAAGGGTCAGGCAGCTCCGGGCAGGCGCGCCTCGCTCGCCGATACCGTGCGCGACAAGCTCGAGTCGCGCCCGCTCACGGAGAACATCGACCGCGCCGCTCTCGTCGAGCTCGGACTGCATTACCTCCGCGAAGCGGACACGGTAGCGGGACCGGCCGTCGAGGAAGCGACGGCGTGAGGCTGCGGAGACTCAGGCTCACCAACTTCAGGCAGCACGCGAAGACCGAGATCAGTTTCGGAACCGGCCTCACCGGAATCATCGGCCCCAACGGCGCCGGCAAAACCACGATCCTCGAAGCCATCGCCTGGGCGCTCTACGGCAACCCGGCCATCCGCGGCAACCGGGACTCGATCCGATTCATGGGCGCCGGAGCGCGCGCGCCCGTCGAAGTGGAGCTGGAATTCGAGCTTGGAGCCCACCGCTATCGCGTCGTGCGCGGCCTCACCAACGCCGAGGTCTATCTCGACGGCGCCGACGCTCCGATCGCCAACTCGATCTCCGCGTCCACCGACCTCCTCCAGCGTCGGCTCGGCATGTCGCTGTCAGAGTTCTTTCACACCTACTTCACCGGCCAGAAAGAGCTGAGCGTGATGGCGGCGATGACGCCCGCTCGACGCGGTCAGTTTCTGTCTCGGGTGCTTGGCTACGAGAAGCTGCGCATCGCGCAGGAGCTGACGCGCGAGAAGCGGAATCGCGTCAGGGCCTCGATCGAAGGCATGCAGCGCGGCATGGCGGACCCGGAAGCGGTCCTCCGCTCGCTTGCGGAAGCCGCTTCGCGAAAGGACGAGGCCGAGAATCGGGCACACCACGCCGCGCACCGGGGGGCGGTGAGGCAGCGCGAGATGATGGCGATCGAGCCGCGCTGGGACATGGTGCAGCGGCAGCGCGATCAGTCTGCCCAGCTGCTGACGCAGATCACCGTCGCGGAAGAAAAGGAAGCGGCACTGCACCGCGACGCCGAGCGCGTCGAGCGGGAGCTGGAGAGCGTCGGCGGGGCGAGGTCGCAGCTGGACGCTTTGCGCGAGGCCGTCGAGCCGCTCTTCGCGCTGAACGTCGAGCTCCAGGCGCTCAACACGCTCTACCGCGAGGAAGGGAGAAGGAAAACCCTTCTCGAGGCCGAGGCCGCGCTGCGCGAGGAGGTCGCCCGGCTGGAGGAGCGCCACTCGCGGATCGAGCGCGCGCCGGCGCTCGAGGAAGAAGCCACGCTGGAGCTGGAGAAGACGCGCTCGGAGCTCGAGGACGCGCAGGGACTGCTCGAGGCGCGCCGGACCGAATGGGTCCGCGACCGGCAGGAAGCGCAGACCAAGCGGGAGTCTCTGCGCCAGCAGTACACCGAGCTCAAGCACCAGCGCGATCGCGTCGTCGATCTGGGCGAGGACGGAGAGTGTCCGACCTGCAGCCGGCCCCTCGGCGGCAGTCTGCACACGGTGGTCGAGCATCTCGACGAGATGCTCGAGACGGTGAATGTCGACGGCAGCTATTACAAGGCGCGCGTCGAGCAGCTCGAGCAGATGCCCGAGGACGTCCAACAGCTCGATGAGAAGAGGCGCGCGCTGATGCAGGAGGTGGGGACCCTCGAGCGACGCCTCGCCAAGGTGCAGCTGGCGGTGCAGGAGCTGGGCTCCATCGTCCGCGACATTGCCGCCAAGCAGCAGCGGCTGGTGCAGATGCAGCGCGACATCTCCCGAATTCCGCCCGGCTACGACCCGACGCGCCACGCCGAGGTCATCGCCGAGGTCGATCGCCTGACGCCGATGGAGGCGGAAGCGGGCCGCTTCCAGGCGATGCTGGAGCGCGAGCCGCAGCTCAAGCTCGAGCGCACCCGGATCGCCCAGGAAGTAATGCGCGTGCAGTCGACGCTGGGAACGCTGCGCACGCGCCGCGCCCAGATCTCCTTCACCGAGAAGGAGTTCAACGATCTGAAGGGCGAGTTCGAGCGCGTGCGCGCGGAGCTGCAGGAGTCGAAAGTCGCCGCGGCGCGCGCGCAGGAGCAGGTGGCGAGCGCCACTGCCGCTCTCGCCGCGGCGCAGCGGGCGGCCGAAGAATTGAAGCGAAAGGTCGCGGAGCTGGAGGTGTTGCAGGGCGAGCGAAGGCTTCACGACGAGCTGGATCGCGCGTTCTCGGACCTTCGCACCGATCTCAACTATCAGCTGCGTCCCGAGCTGTCGGAGCTGGCGAGCGCTTTTCTCAGCGAGCTCACCGATGCCCGCTATACGGAGATGGAGCTCGACGATCAGTACAACATCGTCATCCTCGAGGATGGGATTCCGAAGCCCGTTCTGTCCGGTGGCGAGGAAGACCTCGCCAACCTGGTGCTGCGCCTGGCCATCTCGCAGATGATCGCGGAGCGCGCGGGCCAGAACTTCTCGCTGTTGATTCTCGACGAGGTATTCGGCTCGCTCGACGAGGCAAGGCGCTTCAACGTGGTCGAGCTGCTGCGCGGATTGCAGGACCGATTCGAGCAGGTGATCCTGATCACCCACATCGAGCCGGTGCGCGAGGGACTCGACCGCGTGATTACCGTGTCTTACGACGCGGATCGCGGCCATTCGGTCGTGAGCGAGACCGACGACTACGCCGAAGTGGTGGACGGCCCCCCTCGCCAGCGGGCTCCGGATCGCCCGCAGCGGGAGCGGCCGCGACCCGAGGAAGGCGTCGAGAGCGCCGACGCCGGAGCGGCGGCCTGATGGCGTTCGCGCGCAACTGGCGGCACGCGTGGGTTTCCGAGACTCCGGAACGGGTCAGCGTTCGCGAGATCCCCACCCTCAACGCGGTCTTCAGCGAAGCCTTTACCGAGCGCTATCGGAAGGATGGAATGGTGGGTGTGCGGGTGCCACACCTCAATCCCGCGGTGTGGAAATTCGCCATCACCGACGCCGAAGAGGGCGCCATGATCTGGCGCAACGCCCGCGACGGCATCGCCGCGTTCAACATGGTGCATCGGTCCGGCGTCGAGGGCTGGATGGGCCCGCTGGCGGTCCATCCCGACTATCAGGGCCAGGGCGTCGGTAAGATGATCGTGAATTCCGGCGTCGAGTGGCTGAAGAAGAAGGGCGCGAAGGTGATCGGCCTCGAGACGATGCCGCGCACCATGGACAACGTCGGCTTCTACTCGACGCTGGGGTTCATCCCCGGGCATCTCACGGTGACGGTGACGCTGGAGGCGGCGCGCGCTGGGCTGCAGGGAATTCCGATGTCGGGCCTCAATCCCCACGAGCGCGAGCTCGCGCTCAGGGAATGCCGGATGATGCTGGACCAGCTGGCGCCGGGCTACGACTATACCCGCGAGATCGTTCTCACCACCCAGCACCAGCTCGGTGAAACCCTGTTCATGCGCAAGGCAAACGAGGTCGTCTCGTTTGCGATATGCCATTCGGCGCCGCTGGTCGAAGGCCGCGCCACCGAAGAGATGCGCGTTCTCAAAATGGTAGCGAAGAGTGAGGCGGACTTCGACGCCCTCGTGACACAGCTATGCGCCCACGCGCGAGTGAAAGGCGCCCGGCGCGTGGCGATCAGAGTGCAGGGTCACTACAGCGATGTGTATCGGCGCCTCATGACACGGGGCGCGCGGGTCAGATGGACCGATCTGAGGATGGCTGTCCACGAGTTTGCCGAGTCGAGACCGGCCAACGGCGGCATCGTCCTGTCGAACTGGGAGATCTGAGGGGCGCGTCGCGCGATGACGCGCGATGGCGGGGCGCTGAATAATCCGCAGTTGCTGTAAGAATTTCTTGACTGGCCCTGCGCGGCGTCCTACGTTCGGTTCGCGATCTAATTCCACCAACGCGATTCCGGGATTTCCCGCATGCGAAGACGTGAGGTAGTACAGTTCCTCGGAGCCGCTCTGGCGCTGCCGTTCATTCCTCGCAACGCCGAAACGGCCATCCAGCTGGGCGAGCGGGTTCATCGGCGGCTCGCCGACGTGCCATTTCGAACGCTCGGGCCCGCGCAGCGGCAGCTCGTGACGACGATTGCCGAGATGATCATTCCGGAAACGGACACGCCCGGCGCGACCACCGTAAAGGTACCGGAGTTCATCGATCTCATTCTCACGGAATGGGCGAGCGATGAAGAGAGGACCGCCTTTCTCGCGGGCCTGGCCGACATCGATGCCCGCGCGGCGACACTGGGATCTGCGCGCTTCGTCGAGCTGGCGCCGGCGAAGAAGACCGAGCTGCTCACGGACCTCGACACCAGGCGAGAAGACAAGGCCGGCGCCGGACTCGCCTTCTCCAGGCTCAAGGCGCTGACCGTTTACGGTTATTTCACATCAAAGCCGGTGCAGCAGGACGTCCTTCACACACTCATGTACTTCAACGGCTACGACGGCAACGTCCCCTTCACCCCGCAGGTCTGACGATGGCCAACACTTATGACGCGATCGTCGTCGGCTCGGGAATCTCGGGCGGCTGGGCGGCGAAGGAGCTGACCGAGCACGGCCTCAAGACCATCGTGCTCGAGGCGGGGCGGCCGATCGATCCGGCGACCGACTACGTCGATCACGTAATGACGTTCGAGAAGCGCTACCGGGGGATGGGCAACCGCAACCAGCTGGAGCGGTACCAGCCGATCCAGAGCCAGTGCGGCGCCTGCGACGAGTACGCGAGCAAGTTCTTCGTCAACGATCTGGACAATCCGTACTCGACTCCCGAGGGCAAGCCATTCTCGTGGATCCGCGGCCGGCAGGTCGGCGGAAAGTCGATCATGTGGGGCCGCTGCGTTTTCCGCTGGAGCGATCTCGATTATGAGGCGAACGCGAAGGAGGGGATCGCCGTCGACTGGCCCCTTCGCTACGCCGACATGGCTCCGTGGTGGAGTCACGTCGAGAAGTTCGTCGGCGTGCAGGGCCGCCACGAAGGTTTGGCGCATCTCCCCGACGGCGAGTTCCTGAAGCCGTGGCCGATGAATGCGGCGGAGCAGAAGGGCCGCGAGGTGCTGCAGACCAAATTCAACGGCGAGCGGCTGATCACGAACATGCGTCTGGCGGTGATAACCGAAGACCACCTTGGTCGGCAGAAATGCCATCTATGCGGGAATTGCCATCGCGGTTGCATCACGCTGTCGTATTTCAGCAGCATCAACTCGACGCTGCCGGCGGCGAAAAAAACGGGCAACCTGACCCTGCGCCCTTTCAGCGTCGTGCACAGCGTGATCTACGATCCGGCGACGAAGCGCGCGACCGGCGTTCGGGTCGTGGACGGCAACACCAGAGAGATGTTCGAGGTGAAGGCCCGGCTGATCTTCCTTTGCGCCTCTGCGCTCGAGTCGACGCGCATCATGCTAAACTCGGCGACCGCGGAATTCCCCGACGGACTCGGCAATACCAGCGGCGAGCTCGGTCACAACCTCATGGACCACATCATGGGTGGCGGTGCGACGGGCACACTGCCGTGGGCGAAGGACCGCCGGGAGGTCGGAAGAAGACCGGACGCGATTTACGTCCCGCGCTTCCGCAACGTGAAGACCAAGCACCCGGACTTTCAGCGCGGCTACGGCTTCGAGGGCAGAGCCAGCCGGCCCGGCTGGGATCGTGGTGCCTACGCCAACGGCTTCGGGGCGGGCTTCAAGAAATCGCTGATTGGTGATCTGGGGCCGTGGGAGATGTCGTTCGACGGTTTCGGCGAGATGCTGCCGCGCCACGAGAATTACATATCGATCGACAAGCACCTCGTCGACGCCTGGGGAATTCCCGCGCTGCACGTCAATTGCTCGTACAGCGAGAACGAGCTGAAGATGCAGAATGACATGGTGGTAACCGCCAGCGAGATGCTGGAGGCGATGGGCGCAACCGACATCAGGACCTTCAAGGAGAACAACGCGCCGGGGCTGGTAATTCACGAGACCGGAACCGCGCGAATGGGCCGCGATCCGAAGACATCGGTGCTAAACTCGCACAACCAGGTCTGGGATGTTCCGAACGTCTTTATGACCGACGGTGCCTGCATGACTTCGACTGCCAATCAGAATCCCAGCATCACCTACATGGCGTTGACGGCGCGGGCGGTGGCGTACGCGGTGGGGCAGATGAAGAGGCGGGAGCTCTAGCGCGGTTGTACGAGCGCGCGGTCCTACTCGCGCTGAGGTGATCGACTGACGGCGGCCACGGGCAGAAAGCGATGGACCCTCGTGGCCACGATTCTCGGCTCGGCGATGACGTTCATCGACGGCACAGTGGTAAACGTCGCGCTTCCCGCCCTTCAGGACGCCCTTCACGCAACGATTACTGATGTACAGTGGGTCGTGGAGGCGTACGCGCTCTTTCTAGGCGCGTTGATTCTCGTCGGCGGCTCACTGGGCGACCAGTTCGGACGCAAGAAGGTCTTTCTATCAGGTGTCGTGTTTTTTTCCGGCGCTTCGATGGTGTGCGGCTTCGCCGATACTCCGCGGGTGCTGATCATCGGGCGCGCGCTGCAAGGAATTGGCGCGGCTTTCCTGGTCCCGGGCAGCCTCGCCATCATCAGCGCGACGTTCAATGACGCCGAGCGCGGCCGAGCGATCGGCACATGGTCGGGCTTCAGCGCGATCACCACTGCCATCGGCCCGGTAGTCGGTGGATGGCTGATTCAACACGTCAGCTGGCGCGCGGCGTTCTTCATAAATGTGCCGCTGGCGGCGGTGGTAATCGCGCTTTCGCTGGCGTTCATGGCGGAGAGCAGCGATCCGTCGCGTGGTCATTCGGTCGACTCGCTCGGCGCGGCGCTGGCCGTGATCGGGCTCGGTGGTATCGTTCTCGGATTGCTGGAGTGGCCGCCGCTCGGCCCCAGCCATCCACTCGTCATCGGATCGATGGTGACCGGGCTTGCTTGTCTGACGCTGCTGGTGGTTGTGGAACGCCGCCGGCGCAGCCCGATGCTGAGGCTCGATCTCTTTAGCAACCGCACCTTTACGCTGACAAACGTACTGACGCTTTTGCTGTACGCGGCTTTGGGCGTGGTGTTGTTCCTGGTACCGCTGGTGTTGATCCAGGTTCAGCACTACACCGCGACCGAGGCCGGCGCGGCCCTGGTTCCGTTCGCTGTGATCATGTTCGCACTGTCGCGTTGGGCGGGTGGCTTGATCAAGCGGGTCGGCCCGAGGCTGCCTCTCACGGTCGGTCCTGCACTGGCAGCCGTTGGGCTCGCGCTGTTTGGACTCGTGCGTGTCGGGAGCCCGTACTGGACCTCCATTTTTCCCGCGGTCTGTCTGTTGGGATTGGGGATGACGATTACGGTCGCACCACTGACCACGGCTGTGATGGGCTCCGTCGACACGTCACACTCCGGGGTCGCGTCGGGGGTCAACAACTCGGTGTCGAGGGTGGCAGGTCTCCTGGCCATCGCAGTTTTCGGCGTCGTCCTGGCCAGGGTTTTCGACACGCGAGTCCATCCGAGGCTGGACGCGCTGCGCCTGCCGCCCGCCACGAGGGCGGCGATCGAGAGTGAGCTGCCCAAGATGGCCGGAGCGCAGCTCGGTACGTTGCCGCTCGACGGGCGGCAGCGAGCGGCTACGCAGACGGCGATCGACGAAGCCTTCGTCTCCGGATTTCGCGTCGTCGTCCTCGGGTCGGCGCTGTTGGCGTTGACGGCGGCCGGATTCGGCGCCGCGATAACTCAGCCGCGCCGACGCTCGGCCACGAGCTGAACGACGCACTCCGCGAAAATGAGAATTGCTTGCGAGAGACCAGCAGTTGTCTCAGCATTACGGCTGTAGACACCAAACAAAACACGGGAGCGAGAGTGTACGCCGAGCTGTTAACGCTGCGTCTGATCCACATCCTGAGTGCGATTATCTGGCTGGGCGGCGGAATCCTGACCGCCTTCTTTCTCATCCCGGCCGTCTCCGGCTCGCAGGCGGCAATGATGGAGCTCATGGCCGGGCTCAAGCGGCGCCACTTTTTCGTCTTCCAGCCGATCTCTGCGACGCTGGCCATCCTATCCGGGCTCCGGCTCCTCTGGATCGACTCCGCCGGCTTCACCGGCAGCTACTTCGACACCGCCACCGGCAGAGCTTTTTCCTGGGGAGGGCTGTCAGCGATCATCGCGTACATCATCTCCTACGGGGTCGCGTTCCCGCTCAATTCTCGCGTGGCGAAGATCGACGCGAGGCTCAGGGAGATCGCCGCCGGGCAGGAGCGGGACCACCTGAGCCGAGACCTCAACCGGCTGCGCCGGCGTGCAGGGATCGCCAGCCTCGCCACTGTATGGCTTGGAATCCTGGCAGCGTGCGCGATGGCGGTCGCGCGATATGCATAGCACCGAGGATTGGAGGACCAAGGGCGCTGCTGATTGCTGATTAACTGAGGACTGCGGACCAAGGGCATTGCTGATTGCTGATTAATTGAGGACTGCGGACCCAAGGCATTGCTAATTGCTGATTAAATGAGGATTGACGGCAAAGGGCGAACAAGCACGATCGAGGACACAATCCAACGCCTGATTGTCAGCAATCATGCGTGTATGCCTCTCGTCCGTGCTCCTGTCTTGATCAGCAATCAGCAACGCCGTTGGTCCGCAGTCCTCAATTAATCAGCAATCAGCAATGCCCTTCGTCCGCAGTCCTCAGTTAATCAGCAATCAGCAATGCCCTTGGTCTTCAATCCTCCACCCTCCCGATTAGCTCCTTCGTCATTCTCTCTCGAACAACGACTTGAACGCGCTCCTCACTGTAATCCGGCGTAGATACTGAAGCTCGTCGGCGGCGAAGGGGATCGGGACGATCTTGAACGTCTCTGTCAGCGCGTTGTTGGCAACGGTGTTGTCGAGAGACAACAGGTCGAGCAGGCCCGATGTCACGGGGGGATTCGGCAGGATCCGTTGAGCGAAAGCCACAATCGGTCGCAGCACCTTGATCGGGACGGGAAAGAGCCGGCGGTCCGTCCCCATCGCCGCGAGGATTCTCTCCGTCATCTGCCGCAGGGCCAGCGGAATGGCACCGCCCAGGTCATAGCTCTTGTTGACCGTCTCCTTCTTTTCGAGGGACATGCGCACCACCCGCGCGACGTCGTCGACGGCGATCGGCTGAAAGCGCGCGGTACCGCCCCCCGGCAGTGGGAAAATTTTCGGGGTCAGCCTTATCAGCCGGGCCAGCACGTTCACGAACTGATCCTCGGGGCCGAAGATCACCGATGGCCGCAGAATGGTCCAGGCGAGGCCGCTGGTCTTGACCGAATCCTGGGCGAACCCCTTGCTGCGGAGAAAAGGATGGGGCGACCTGCTGTCGGCCCCGTTCTGGGACATGAAGATCAGCCTGTGGACGTTCTCTACCCTCGCCGCCGAGATGAGGCGCTCGGTCGCGGCGGTGTTGGTGTCCCGGTACGACTCGTTCTTCTTCTCGATGGCGATGGCCGCCAGGTGGACGACGGCGCCACAACCGTCGAGCGAGCTGCGCAGGGCCGTGGCGTCGCGAACGTCGCCGACGCGGAATTCCACCGGCAGCTGCCCGAGAGCCATGGCAGCTCGCGCCGGATCCCTGATCAGCGCCCGGATCTGCCAGCCGTTCTTCGACAGCTCTCGGCACGTATGGATGCCGACGAGTCCGCTGGCCCCGGTTACGAGAACCGGTTTTTTCTTGTCGGCCGAGAGCGGCTGCGGCTGCTCGGCGACAGCGGTGGCGGGTCCCTCACTGCCGTAGGAGTAAGACCCACGACCGGCCATCAGGTCTTGCGACCGCGGTCCACGCCGCGAGTACCGCGAACCACAATGCGGTAGAAGAGAAGAAACATGCCGAGGGTGAGTAGAATGTGAATCCACCCGGGAGCCGTCGTCGTGAAAGTGACGAACGCCCAGACCGCAAGCATCAGAATGGCGGCAATTATTCCAAAATCCATAGAGGAATTCGTTGACCTAAAGTGTGACGACCCGTAAGTTCAGAGAGTCAATAAGCCAGCTGCTGCAGTAAAAAAAATCGCATCATCGTTGGGGCGGGGAACTCACTTTTTGAGCCAACAAGTCCTTCGGGTGGGTTCGATAAACTTTGCTGACGTCATGCCCCAGTGCGGGGAAGACGATAGGCGGGGTGAGAACCTCAAACATTCGACCGGGCTTCAAAAAACCTCTCCGTCCCATTTTTTCTGAAGCTCCGCCGGCATCCGGCGGAGCTTCTTTATGTTCGATATCTTACCCTAAACATGCCGCGCGTAACAGTCACCCGCCGAGTGCGGTTCAATGCCGCCCACCGCGTTCACAACCCCGAGCTGTCCGAGTCGGAGAACTCCAGGCTTTTCGGGAAGTGCAACAATCCCAATTGGCACGGGCACAACTACACGCTTGATGTCTCGGTCGAAGGCGAGATCGACGCGAAGACGGGCTACGTATGCGATCTGTCGCAGCTGAAGAAGATTGTCGAGCGCGAGATCGTCGATGTCGTCGATCACAAGAACTTCAATCTCGACGTGCCCTTCATGACAGGGGTGATCCCCACATCGGAGAACATCATCACCGCCTTCTGGAAAAGACTGATCCCCCATGTCCACCCTGGAACGCTGAAGCGGCTGGTGCTGTGGGAGACCGAGAACAACTATGTCGAATACGAAGGACAATAACGAATTCGAGGAGCTCATTCGCCGCGAGCTCGAGCTCGTTGGCGAGGATCCGGAGCGGGAGGGCCTGCTCAAGACCCCCTCCCGGGTCGCCAAGGCGATGGCGTTCCTGACCCAGGGCTACAGCTCCTCGGCCGAAGAAGTG
>DASXGU010000061.1:0-5450 GCA_036488915.1 Gemmatimonadaceae bacterium
CTCATCCGGATCGGCTCGGACGAATATCGCAAGGCTAACAAGTCCTTCGGCTTGACCACCCTGCGCCGCCGGCACGTCGCGGTCGTGGGCTCGGAGCTTCGATTCGAGTTTCGCGGCAAGAGCGGCATCCAGCACGCAGTCAGCGTCACCGACAAGCGCATCGCGCGCATAGTCCAGCGCTGCCAGGAGCTGCGCGGCGAGGAGCTGTTCAAGTATCTCGACGACGAAGGCAAGCGCCAGGAAGTCGACGCCGAGGATGTCAACGCCTATCTGCAGGAAGTGACCGGACGCGACATCACGGCCAAGGATTTCCGCACCTGGGCCGGAACGATGCTGGCCGCCGAAGCGTTGCGCGCCATGGGCCCGGCCGAAACGAAACGCGAAGCCGAGCGCAACATCGTCGCCGCGGTCGACATGACCGCCAAGCGTCTGGGCAACACCCGCAGCGTCTGCCGCAAGTACTACATACATCCCGTGCTCATCGAGGCTTATCTCGAAGGCTCGGTGCTGCCACCGCAGCCCGACCGGCAGTGGAGCAAACGCAAGGCGAAGGGTCCGGTGCTCCGCCAGCACGAGACCGAGGTTCTGTCATTTTTGAAGGCGCGAATCAAGCCGAAGGCACGACGCGCCGCCAGTCGTCCGGCGAAAGTCGAGCTCGCCGGTAATTCGGACGGCGCCGCTCGAAAAGAAGAAATTGTCGAGCCCGCCGACGGCGTGCTGGACCCGACCGGCTCCTAGTCCAGGTAGGGGTAGTCCGGGTCGGCGAGGCGCGCCGCGCGCGCCGCCGCTTCCGGCCCGGCAATCTCGCGTGCCAGATCGAGCAGCATCGGACTGAGGTGCTCTCCGTATCGCAGAAGACTCGCCGCCCTGGCGCGTCGCGCCAGCAGAAAAGCCAGAAAAGGCTGGTCGGCCTTCAGCGCGTTGCAGGCCGGACACGCCAGCACCAGGTTGTCGCGACGGTCATAGGCCGTCTTCCCCTTGCGTGGCGTGACGTGATCCATCGTGATCGTGTTCGGCGTCACCCGCCGCTCGCAGTACGCGCACACCGGACCGTGCCGCTCGAGCAGCCATTGACGCGTCTCCATGTACGCGTTGCGGCTCGTCGGCAGCGATGTATGCTGTTGGGCTGGTCGGCGCCGACCGCGCTTTCGCGCTTTGGCCGGCCTTCTTCTGCGTGATGGACTCAAGGTGGACGGGTTTACACAATCCTATCGCAACGACCCCCGGCAGAGCAATGTGTGCACCGCGCCAACCCTGTGATCTTTTCGCGTTCCTCGAGTCCCGCCGCTAGAAGCTAATTCCCCTTACCGTTAGCTTTTCGCATCAATGACGATGCGAGAGAAGCTCGAGCTCCTCGAGCGGCGGCGCGCCGAGTCCGAGCTTGGCGGTGGAGAGGCCCGCCTCAGCGCGCAGCATGAGAAAGGGAAGCTGTCCGCCCGGGAGCGGCTGGAGCTGCTTCTCGACGAGGGGTCGTTCGTGGAGCTCGACCGCTTCGTCGTGCATCGCTCCACCGATTTCGGGCTCGATGCGCAGAAGTTCTATGGCGATGGCGTCATCACCGGGCACGGAAAGATCGAAGGCCGCCTGGTGTACGTCTTCTCGCAGGATTTTACCGTCTTCGGCGGCTCCCTCTCGGAGGCTTTCGCCGAAAAGATCGTGAAGATCATGGATCTGGCGGTGCGGAACGGCGCGCCGGTGATCGGGCTCAACGATTCCGGAGGCGCGCGGATTCAGGAAGGCGTCGTGTCGCTGGGCGGATACGCGGAGATATTCCTGCGCAATACGCTCGCATCGGGCGTGGTGCCGCAAATCTCGGCGATACTCGGACCGTGCGCGGGCGGAGCGGTCTATTCGCCGGCCATCACCGACTTCACGTACATGGTCCGCGGCACGTCCTACATGTTCGTCACCGGGCCAAACGTGGTGAAGACGGTGACTCACGAGGACGTTTCGATGGAGGAGCTGGGTGGCGCCGACACGCACGCGGGAAAGTCCGGCGTCGCGCATTTTGCCGCCGACTCGGAGCCGGAGTGTCTCCAGCAGATCCGCGATCTCTTTCGCTTCATCCCGTCCAACAACCTCGGCGATCCGCCGCGGGGCGCCGGCACCGATCCGCGCTCGCGCCGCGATGAAGCCCTGCTCGACATCGTTCCCGACAACGCCAACAAGCCGTACGACATGCACGAAGTCATCAAGCGTGTCGTGGACGATGGCGAGTTCTACGAGGTTCAGCGTGACTACGCCACCAACATCATCTGCGGATTCGCGCACCTCGGCGGCTTCAGCGCGGGGATCGTCGCCAATCAGCCGGCGGTGCTGGCGGGCGTGCTCGACATAAGCGCATCCCTCAAGGCGGCGCGCTTCATCCGCTTCTGCGACTGCTTCAACATTCCGCTCGTCACCTTCGAGGACGTGCCCGGTTTTCTTCCCGGCCTTGCGCAGGAGCACGGTGGGATCATCAAGCACGGCGCCAAGCTGCTGTACGCGTATTGCGAGGCGACGGTCCCGAAGCTGACGGTGATCACGAGGAAGGCGTACGGCGGCGCGTATGACGTCATGAGCTCCAAGCACATCCGCGGCGACTTCAACGTCGCCTGGCCGACGGCGGAGATCGCGGTTATGGGGCCCAAGGGCGCGGTCGAGATTCTGTTCCGGAAAGAGATCGCCGAGAGCGACGATCAGACGGCGGCCACCGACGCCAGGATCGACGAGTATCGTGAGAAGTTCGCCCACCCCTATATAGCAGCGGCGCGGGGTTATCTCGACGACATCATCGATCCTCGCGACACGCGACCATCGCTGATCGACGCGCTCGAGGCGCTCCAGAACAAACGCGACAAGAACCCGCCCAAGAAGCACGGCAACATTCCGCTGTAGGCGCGCGTGCTGAAAAAAGTTCTGATTGCCAATCGAGGTGAGATCGCCCTGCGCGTCATCCGGGCCTGCAACGAGCTCGGCATCAGGACGGTTGCGGTCTACAGCGAGGCCGATGTTCGGGCACCCCATGTTCGCGAGGCCGATGAGGCCGTTCTGATTGGGCCTCCGCCATCGACCGAGAGCTATCTTCGCGGCGACAAGATAATCGAGGCCGCCAGGAAAACGGGGGCTGACTCGATTCACCCCGGCTACGGATTTCTGTCGGAGCGCGAGTGGTTCGCGCGCGCCGTGCGCGATGCCGGACTGGTGTGGGTCGGACCACCAGCCGAAGCGATCGCGGCGATGGGGAGCAAGACCGCTGCCCGGACACTCGCCGTGGCCAACGGCGTCCCGGTCGTACCCGGAACCACCGAAGCGCTGTCAGGTCCCACTGAAGCCGAGAAGCTGGCGAAGAAGTTCGGGTATCCGGTTTTGCTCAAGGCGGCAGCCGGGGGCGGCGGCAAGGGAATGCGCGTGGTGTCGGAGCCAAAAGATCTGACCAACGCCCTCGAAGCGGCGAAGAGGGAAGCCATGAACGCCTTCGGCGACGACGCCGTCTACCTGGAAAAATTCATCGCGCGGCCGCGGCACGTGGAAATTCAGGTGCTCGCCGACTCGCACGGCCACGTGCTCTCGCTGGGGGAGCGCGAGTGCTCGGTGCAGCGGCGTCATCAGAAAATGATCGAAGAGTCGCCCAGCGTCGCGGTGACTCCAGCTCTCAGGAAGAAGATGGGCGAGACGGCGGTGAAAGCGGCGCGGGCGGCCGGCTACGTGAATGCCGGGACGTGCGAGTTCCTGCTCGCGGAAAACGGCGAGTTCTACTTCCTCGAGATGAATACCCGCCTCCAGGTAGAGCATCCGGTTACGGAGCTCGTTACCGGAATCGATCTGGTGCAGTGGCAGCTCCGTATCGCCGCCGGTGAGAAGCTCCCGATCCGGCAGGAGGACATCGCTCCGCGGGGCTGGGCGATCGAGTGCCGCATCACCAGCGAGGACGCGTCCAACAATTTTCTCCCTTCGACCGGGCGCATCGAGCATCTGCATCTTCCGTCCGGACCGGGTGTGCGGTGGGACGGCGGCATCGAGTCGGGCAGTGACGTCGGGCTGTACTACGACCCGATGCTGGCGAAGCTGATCGTCTGGGGTGTCGACCGCGACCAGGCGGTGACGCGAATGCGGCGCGCGCTGGTGGATCTGATCATTCAGGGCGTCGAGACATCGCGCGACTTTCACATGCGGGTGATGGACGACGAGGAATTCCGTCGCGGAGCAATCGACATCCAATGGCTGGAGCGCCGCTTGGAGTCGATTCTCCAGCGACCAGCGCCCGGAGACTCCGCCCGGGTTGCGGCTATCGCCGCCGCACTTCTGGCGGACCGGGAGCGTGTTACCCGGTCGGCGCCCACCCCAGGTGCGGCGGGCGCGGCGCAAGTCCCGCTCGAGGCCGACGCCTGGAAGCAGGCGGCGCGGATCGAGGGACTGCGCGGCTGATGGCGGTCATAGATCTGTCGATCGACGCCATCGCCGCCGGCGGCGATGGCGTCGGACGCAGCAAGGGCCTGGTGGTGTTCGTGCCCCGGACAGCTCCCGGCGACCTGGTCACCGCCGAGATTGCCGGCAAAGCGCGATTCGCGCGCGGGTCGCTTCGCACAGTCGTGACGCCGTCGCCGACGCGGATCGATCCGCCTTGCCCGCACTACACGCGCGACAAATGCGGCGGCTGCCAGCTGCAGCACATGACGTACGCTGCGCAAGTCGAAGCGAAGGCGACGATCGTGCGTGATGCGCTGGAACGCATCGGAAAACGCCGCGTCGAGCTTCCTGCCGTCGAGCGCAGTCCCGAGGAGTGGCGCTACCGCGCAAAACTGACGCTGGCAATCCGCCGCCGCGGCCCGCGCTGGATCGCCGGTCTCCATCCATACGACGATCCGGTGCGCGTATTTCCGCTCGCTGATTGCCCGATCACGGATCGGCGCGTTGTGGCGGCGTGGCGGGAGATCATGACCGCCGATGCTTTCTTTCCGGAGGCGGAGGAGTTGCGGGGCAGCGTGCGGATCACCGAGGGTGGACCGACTTTCGTGATGATGGGAGGAACCCGCTGGCCGGCCCGTCAACAGTTCGTCGAAGCAATTCCATCAGTCGTCGCACTCTGGTGGGAGCCCGCTGGGCACGCGGCTCGGCAGCTCCTGTTCGACAAACGGGATGAGCGTCCGCCCAGCGCGTCGTTCGGTCAGGTCAACGCGGCTCTGGCGCCGCTGCTCCGCTCGTACGTGATCGAGCGGGCGCTCAGCTACGAGCCGCTGACGGCGATCGACGCATACGCCGGCGCCGGCCACACGTCCGCCGCGCTGGCGGAAAAGAGCGTGAGGGTGACGGCGATCGAGGCCGATGCCGACGCTTCACAGTGGTCCGCGTCTCTGCTGCCTTCGCATTCGCGTGCGATTTCCGCGCGGGTCGAAGACGCCATCGCCGGCTTGTTTCCCGCCGATCTGGTGATGCTCAATCCGCCGCGGGCTGGTGTCCACGAGCGCGTG
>DASXGU010000087.1:0-49934 GCA_036488915.1 Gemmatimonadaceae bacterium
TTTCGCTTGCGTGAAGTGGGGGCTGCCCTAGCTTGGGTCTCTAGCCAAACGTTTATGCTGGACCACCCGAGCAGCGGAGCAGATCGTGATCCAGTTATCGGTCGTAGTCGCGTTTATCCAAGTGACGTCGCCAGTGGTGCCACATGCAAGCTCGAAAGCGATCGATGCGCGATCGAGCAGCCAGCCTCCGCCGGCAATCACCACCGCAATCGAGAATGGCAATCGCCAGCCCGCCGGAGATTTGCGCGATGGAGTTCTCACCGTCCGCATCGAAGCAGGTCCTGCGGAATGGCGACCGGAAGCTGAGCATGGCAAGGCTCTCGCGATCTTCGCGTTCGCTGAGGAAGGAAATAAGCCGACGGTGCCCGGACCGCTCATTCGCATGCGAGAAGGAACTGAAGTGCGCGCGATCGTTAGCAACAACACCGGCAAGCCCCTGTTGATGCGCGGCCTCCAGCAGCGACCTTCAACAAAGACCGACTCCGTCGATCTCGCGCCTGGCGAGACGCGCGAGTTCCGTTTTATCGCTGGATCGCCAGGCACCTATTATTACTTCGGACGCACTGAGGAAAACCGCGCAGATCTCGGTTCGGAGAGGGATTCCCAGCTCGTCGGCGCGATCGTCGTCGATCCGACTGGTCCCGTCGCTGCCGACCGGGTCTTCGTCATCAGCGGCTGGTTTCACTGGATCGACACAGCCGCGGCCCATCCGGTTTTCACGGAACACTACTTCGTCAACGGAAGGTCGTGGCCGTACACGGAGCAGATCCAGGCTACTGTAGGGGACACGTTGCGCTGGAGGATTGTCAATGCGACGGGCGCACCGCATCCACTGCACCTTCACGGCTTCTTTTTCGACGTGCTGTCCCGAGGGGTCGCAATCAGTGACACGGTCTATCAGCCCGGTGTCTCTCGCAAAGTAGTCACCGAGCTGATGCGCGCGGGTACGACGATGTCGATGAACTGGATTCCTGAGCGTCCGGGCAATTGGCTGTTTCACTGCCACCTGGGTTCGCACGTCGCCGCTGAACGACGCGTCGACGATTCGGAGCCTGAAAGTGCTGGCCACGCGAACCACGCAGTTGAAGGCATGGCAGCGCTGGTCGTCGGCATTCACGTAACGAACGCGCACACCGACCGAGTTTCGCGAAGCTCAGACAAGCCAATAGAACGCCTTTCGTTGTTCGTGAATGAGCGCGCCAAAGTCTACGGGTCGCAACCCGGTTATGCCTTCGTTCTGCAAAAGGGCGCGCGTCCCGCTGCCGACTCCCTTGCGCCGGGATCACCGATCATCCTCACCAAGGGACAACTCGCCGAGATAACTGTCTTCAACCAAGCACAAATTCCGGTCAGCATTCACTGGCACGGCATCGAGCTCGAGAGCTACTACGACGGCGTTCCCGGTTGGAGCGGCGGCGGCGGCGGCAGCAGAATCGCTCCCGCGATCAAGCCGGGTGAATCATTCGTGGTACGAATGACTCCCCCGCGCGCGGGAACTTTCATCTATCACACCCACGACGACGCCCGCGGGGAGTTGTCGTCCGGGATGTACGGCCCACTCATCGTGCTCAATCCGGGTGAGCATTTCAACAGCGAGACTGATCGGATATTCGTGATGGGTTCGGCTGGTTCGGGCGGAAATACGCCGGCCGTGGTTAATGGCATGTCTGACCCTCCCGCCCTGCGGCTCGCGCGCGATACTGCCTACCGGTTTCGGTTCATCGACATCACGTCAGACGGTTTCAAGCAGGTCGAGCTGCTCGGCGCCGATGACAAACCAGTCAAGTGGCGGGCCGTTGCCAAGGACGGCGCCGATCTTCCACCGGAAATGCAGGTCGAAGGAGTCGCCCAGCAGCTCGCCGCTCCGGGCGAGACTTTTGATTTCGCTGTCACGCCCGCAGCAGCGGAGACCCTCACCCTTCAGATCACTACCTACGAATTCCCGTACAAGCCCAAAGTCATGCGCTTGCCTGTCCTCGTGAGATAGGAAACGCGAATCCATTGGCTTTCCTGGGACGGTGATCCGAGGACGCGAGACTACACACGCCGTTAAGCCTGATGGATCGATCGAAACGATGGTCCGAGAGCACTGACGGTGCAAACGACGATATGACGCTCCGTGCGGCTCTCGACGCCCGTGGCACACCCGCGATAAGAGTGAAGCCGACCAGTTGCCTCAGGAATCGAGATCTGCACCACTTCCCGCAATTGGTGTCATCTTCGATCTATTTTGGAGGCGTGACGTACTGGGCCTCGCCGTTACCAAAGGACCAATTTTCCTTCGGGACTTCAACAAAGTTGATGAGGACATCTTCCTTGCGAATCTTTACTCCTTCGTGGAGATGGTCCGCTAGCGCTTTGTAGAAGCGTTGCTTCAACTCAGTGGAACGGCCGCTATTCAATGTGATCTGAAAAAAGATGCAATCGTCCGACCGATGTATGCCGAGATACTCTCGATCGAATGGCAGGCTCGCCTTCCTGTGTTCCGTGATTATCTGAAACCGGTCATGCTCCGGAACATTTAGAACATCCACCAGGGTCTGGTAAAGGATATCGCCGACTTGAGCACGGTACCCTTCTGATTTTCCTTCGAGTAGGTCGATGCGGACTAAAGGCAAATTGTCCTCCTTATATGATGACGGATTGTTGAGCGCTATTGTCTGGAGCCCGGGCGGCATTTGTTTGAGAGTGCCCTCGACGTCTAAGACACAAGCGCGGATTGCGGCACGTCGATTTCGCCGCTTGCGATGTGGGCAGCGGCGCCACCAACGCTGACAGAGGTCACAACGCCGTTGCTCTTACGCGCCTCTGCTTCGATTGCGCTTCGGCGGCCCATCAAGACGCCTTGCTGGATCGAAAGGCGGTACGCCGTCCCGCCCAAATCGGGCTTTGATGGCATTGCTCCGACGAGGCCCGCACAAGCAGCGCCCGTCGCGGAATCTTCTTCGATGCCCAGCGCGGGTGCCCACATGCGAGCGTAGAGCTTGCCGCCATCCCGTAGATTTCCGGCAAAGAAGTAGAGGTGGGGAGACCACGCGCGTGAGAGCGTTGCCGCCCAGGCAGCCCGATTGATCGTCGCCCGATCGACGACCTCGTTGGAGCTCAGTTGCGCAAAACAGAATCGAACACCGGCGCTCGCGAAAAAGACTTGGCTCACCTCGGCGGGCTCGACGGATAGGACGGCGGCGAGTTCAGTCGGAGAAGGTGCGCCGGTCGGTGCCTGGATCTTCTCCGTCAACGTCAACGTCCCCTGGAGTCCCCCGTCTCGCCGAGCGACGTCAACCGCCACGGGACCGATATTCTCCTCCAGAATGAGCCGGATTGGATCCCCCACCCCTACATGCTGTTTCATCACGAGCGCACAGGCGGTGCCCACCGAAGGATGGCCCGCGAAGTCGAGCTCCGTTCGAGGCGTGAAGATGCGCACCCGACAGGTGTTCGCAGGATCTTTCTTCGGCAGGACAAAGGTCGTTTCGCCGAAATTGAATTCGCGAGCAATCTTCTGCATGCCCTCGGTCGAAATGCCGGCCGCGTCAGGCAGAACCGCGAGTTGATTACCGCCAAACGCTGTCGAACTGAAAACATCGAGGATATGAAATGCGTATTTCATGAGCTCAATCCCGGCGTCGCCTCAAGCCTTGACGACAAGGTCGATTTCAACGCACGCACCAAGCGGTAGCGCGGCAGCCCCAATCGTCGTGCGGGCGGGGAAGGGCTGACTGAAATACCTTGCGTAGATGCCATTCATCGGCGCGAAGTCACTCATGCTGGTGAGAAACACACGGGCCTGCACGACATCATCGAAACTCTTGCCGGCCGCCTTGAGAACCGCCGCGAGATTCCGGATGACGCGCTCCGTCTCGGGCACAATGCCCCCTTCGACCACCTTGCCTGTAGCCGGATCTTGGGCGACCTGTCCGCTGCAGAAGAGGAAACCATCGATTCTGACTGCCTGGGAAAATGGGCCGACCGGGGGCGCGAGTTCAGGGGAGGCAATTGCAGTCTTGCTCACGGTAGCTCCTGTGTTGTTTTCCGTAACTGATCAATCTCCACAAACGGAGGACATCAAGACTGCTTTACCAGTTGGCGATCGGCGGACGCTCGTCCTTCCACCGTTGCTGGCCTAGTGGCTCGGAGGATAGGAGGATCCATTGGTTGTCGTTCACTTTTCGCCAGCCATCCCGTGAAACCAACACTCTGTACTCCTTGCTCGTTTTGCCATCTTTGTCCTTGGTGTCGATCTCCGCTTTCGCAAATATGAATACCGACCAGTCGGTGTCTCTGGGTTCGACCGTGAGCACGGTTTCGTCAAATCGCGTTATCTTGAGGGAGGGCACGCGATCGATAAACTCCTGCCGTGTCAGCTTTCGGTCAGGAAGCTGGAAATAGAAATCCGGAGCCAGCATCCTCTCGACCGTGTTCATGTCCAGCATCACACGCGCTTTGGCCCACTCGGCGTAACCGGCCTGAATCGCTGTTCGCGCTGCTGCCGGACTGACGGCGGGAGCACTTTGCGCCCCGGCTGCATCCGTTACGCTTACCGCCAGTAAGGCGGAGGCCAGAATGCCCCGCCCCAGATTCAGGCATGGAAAGCTGCAGCGTCTAGAATTTGGCAAACTCGCTTTCATGCGTTTCCTCTCCTCTTGTTGCTGCATACAGCCTCCAATCAGGGTGGTGGCGTGAGTGACAACATTCGTCGTGCGCATGTGAAGGAATGGTTACGACGCATTCGTACTTGCGTCAAATGCAATCTTTGCAACATCATATTGCTTGACCAGCAACTGGGGATTATGTCATGCTCGATGAGATCCGGACGTTCGTTGTTCTGGCTGAGTCGGGGTCGTTACAACGGGCAGCCGAACGGCTGTTCCTGACGCCCTCGGCGGTCACGCGGCAGATCCAGCGTCTCGAGGCGGCGTTGAAGATGGCTTTGCTCGACCGTCGCGTGAAACCGGGACTGATCACGCGTGAAGGCCGTGCGGTGCTCGATGGCGGGCGGCGCATGCTGCGCATCATGGACGATCTCAAGGCGAGCGGGTCGGAAGACGCCGAGCCAAGCGGCGCGTTCCGCGTCGGACTGTCGCATGCCCTTGCGCAACCGAGCCTCGTCGCGTCGATCCAGCGGTTGACGAGTCGCTTCACCCGACTTCAACCCGTGCTGAGCACCGGTCTCAGGCAACAGCTCGTAGAGCAGGTGCGGAGCGGCGAACTCGATGTGGCGCTGGCGTTCCTCTCGGTTGACGACACGCCCCCCGGCGATGTGGCCAGCAGCGTATTGGGTACAGAGCGTCTGGTATTGGTCAGAGCGAGAGCACCGCAACCTCGCGCGCGGCGCAGCAGCAAATCGAAAGAACGCGATCTCAACGCACGCTGGGTCCTCAACCCGCCGGGGTGCTTTATCCGTCGGTCACTAGAGGCGAGGTTGCGCGAACTCGGCTATCCGTTCGAAGTCGCCTCTGAGATCAACAATATCGACATGCAATTGTCCCTCGTAGCGAGCGGGATGGGCCTCGGGCTTATCCCCGAGAGATTTCTCGCCTCGCACCCGAAGCGGCGGCGGGTAGAGCGAATCACGCGGTCCGGTATCAGCATCGAGGGTTCGATCGTGTTCATGCAAGCCGGCCACTTGGGCCGGCTTGAAACCGCGGCCACATTTCTCCAAGAAGAACTCCGAAACCATTTCGCCGAGCGGGGGGTCCGTTGATCGCGGTCGAATTCATACGACTGGCAGCGGCGGATCATCGCCTGCGATAGGCTCCCGTCGGAGGCGCAGCTCCACGAACAGCGCGCCGGAGCGATACTTGTCCATCCTATCGCGTAGCTGATACTTCGCTATGCTGCAGCAGGAGGCGACGTGGGCCGACACCTTGGACGTGCCGCTGCACATACATCCTCTGGATTTCACCGACAGCCGGTGTGACGACGTTCGACGTCGATTTGCTCCCTGGGAGTCAACGTTTTGGTTCCGGCAAACTCTGGGGAAAAACCGCCTTGGGTGGGCTAAGGCGTTCGGATTGGCGTCGTGCCCTTGACGCTGATAATCGCACAAGCCCGTGCTGTAGGTGAAAAGGGCCAGCTTCGTCGAGCATCCATCCTACCAAGTCTCCAGGCGCGGTAGATCGTGAAATGTCAGACTTGATCGGCTCCGTCTATTCCCTCACAGTCTGGTCCGTTTTCAGATTTTTCGCTCGCGTAGCCTGCGTAATCTTTGCCCCATCAATGAACCAATGATTACGATTCCGGCCATGAACGCGTAGCCCACAAACTCGAAGGGCCAAAGGTTGTGACTCGTACCGTCCTTTATCATTTCAATTACGGCGAGTATCGGAAGAAGGATTACTGACAGACAGCCAGTCAGTCCTTCTCTGTTCGTTACGAAGAAGCCCAGCCCCACACCGAGAAAGAGGAGGAGAAGTCCATTCGACCAGCCAAGTGAGTAGCGAGCATCGGTATAAGTCTGAAATAGAACTGCACCGTAATGGTGAGCCGGAGGCGATATGAGTACGGGCAGCACGAATGCTATGTAGCCGAGTAGCGGTACCAGGAGCCATTTCAGCAATCGGACGTTGACTCTCACGGGAAATGCGGCGGATGCGAACATCGTATGTCCCGGTGAGGCATTAGTGAGTCCACGGACGGTCATCAGCGTGGTAACCGCATCCCTCCGGTCCGAGGGTTCGGATTAGGACGACTGCCGCTGGCGCTGTCTGGTTTGGCCCGCCGTCGATCCTGAGGACCGTGGAAATACCGCCAGAATCTTTGGTAATCCATCGGACTTCGTGCCACGTCGGGTTGTGCGGGTAATGACACTCGACTGGGGTTCCTAATCTGAGCGCGAGCTCGCTTTCTACGGAACGCCCGCCATCCGGCTCAATCCATTCGCGCCCGAGCTTTACCACGTGACCCGTACCTGTCCAGTTCACCCAACCTGTCGTGTCGCCAGCTACCCGCACGCAGCCTTGCGGAGTTGTGCCAAAATCGAGACGCCGCGCCGGAGCGCAGTACGATGGTTGTGTCGAGGCGATGAGAGAATCCGAATACGCACTCAGCGGCCCTTCAAACCTCTTCGGCAGGATAGGCGTGCGTGGGAAGTACAGCGCGCAGGCGGTGAGAGACAGCGCTGCAGTAATAACGAGTACGTGACGACGACGATGCCAGCGCATTGTTGTCTCCGTGTCTGGGTAACCTGGCCGAGCCAGGTCCAGCGCAGCGGAGTCTAGTAATCCCGTACTCTCGGCACTATACGTCGGATGACGTAGCGGCCGGTTTCGGGACAGACACTTGGACTCCCAACGCTTCAGCAGATCCGTAGCCACACAGAAACCCGCTCAAGGATATATCCTCAAGCGGGGCAATAAATTCGGATTCATGGGCCTGGGTAGAGTTGAACTACCGACCTCACGCTTATCAGGCTCGGACCGGAAAAGACAAGGTGGGACAAGATGTCCGTATTTCACTATGACGGACCGAGAAATGTCCTGTGCAACCTTGGCGAATGTCTGACCTTGTCCAGCACCAACTGCCACCCCAACTGACACCCCGGGCCGGCGGGAGAATTCCGCACCAACTAGTTGCGGGACATTTTGAGTCAAAGCGACGGTGGTCCGGATATGAATGACCTAGGGTGATCAACGAGGCTGCAAATTAAGTAACGCCCAGTAATGATGCGAAACGAGTTATTGGCGAGAATGGTTGCCGCTGTCAGGAAGAACTATCCGCCGGCATACGACCGACGTGGGAGAACAGATAATTTGATTCGCGCGGCTCCGAACGAAAAAAGCCCGACGACCTAATCGATCGCCGGGCTCACTCGGTCCAGTTCTAACGCTGGGAGGCCGCCCTGAACCGAGCTACTCTGGCACTCAGGACGCGCGCTGACCGGGCTGGCCGTCGTGCTGTTGGTGCTCCTTCTCACGCTGCTCGCGTAGCTGCTGATACTTCGCGCGCTGACTGGAGTTGAGAACTGCGTCGATCTGCTTCTCCGTCTGATCCCGCAGCGCCTTCACTTCAGGCGGCAGCTGACGTCTGCCACCGAAACCGGCGCCAGCGCGATCTCCTCGTGCGCTATCGGGACGCTGTCCATCAGGACGCTCGCCGCCGCGCTGCGGACCCTGGAAACCATTCTTTTGTCTGAGCGCCTGCATCTGGGTGCTCTCGTTCGTCAGAATGGTGCGAATGCGTGCCTGTTGATCGGCGCTCAGCTGAAGATCCTGCGTCATCGACTGAACGCGACGGTCGATACGCTGCTGCGTGTCAAGCTGACCGCGGCCTTCGCCTCTCTCCTGTCTTTGCTGCAGGACGCTCTGTCCCTGTGATTGCGCGCACGCTGTCGACGCGCCGATGGCGAGCGCCAGTGCTGCCGACGCTACGACGCCTGAACGTGCAACGTGATGTTTGATCATTTGAAACTTCATTGCTGCTCCTATATCTGAAGTGGTTGAGAGTGTCGGGGCGCATCCAACCTGCCGCGCGCCGACGGGTCAGGCGACGTTGACGCCGAGGTTGATGATGCCGGCGTACCCATCGCTGGTCTTACTGGTCTGAAGTGTCAGACCTGCCTTCTCGACTGACGAGAGGCTGTTGTAGATCCCGTCATTTGCATTGCGCGTGTTGCGACTGCCGCGCGTGTTGTACGGGCTCTGAGTGAAAACCGAATCCGTCAGCGAGTCATCGAAGAAGAACTGCGAGGTGAACTCGTAGGTCTTCGACGAGCCGGCATAAAGACGGAGCTTGAAATGGATGTGAACGGCACGTCCACTGTACCACCCCGGATAGATCGTAGTGAACGCTGCGACGCCGTTCGCATCCGTTATCTGATAACCGCGCAAAAACTTTCTCGACGAGCCGGACACGTCGGAGTACACGCCGGCTGCGTCGCAATGCCATACATCGAGGTAGGCTCCGGTAAGCGGGGTGCAGGAGCTGCTCGCAACTCGTGAGACGTTGAACGTGAGCGCCAGCGGAATCCCCGCCGACACCGCACCGCTTACTGGATCGGTGCGGATATCAGAGCGATTGAGCTTCTCGTCGACGAAGAAAGGACCTTCGGTGAGTGATGCCGTGAGAACGCAGGTCGAGCTGCCGCCGATGGGCGCAGTCGCCGCGCCGCTGGTTGAAGCGCTGTCGGTCGAGTTGGTCGCGGCGGCTGCACAGCTCGCAAGGACGGATTGGGAAACCAGCACGCTCGCCGCGCCCTTCGCTGCGAATCCGAACAGATCACGACGACTCAGTCGTGTGATTTTCGGAGATATTGTCTCTACCAGTTCTTTCGACATTGAAGTCCCGTTGTGTATCGCGTTGTGCTCTGATCAGAATACACGCGAAGGAGGGACTTCTCTGAGGCAATGTTACCAAGTGCACAGGGGTGTTACGATTGGCATTTTTCACAACCGGGATTGACCGACTCGTACTAAACTGCCACCGCCCCGGAGTGCGGATTAATTGAGGAGTACGGATCGATCGCGGAGAAGCGAAAGTCCGCATCCCTCACCTATTCGAATCCGCCAGGTTTGCAGTTTAGCCTGCACTCCTCAATCGTTCAGATCTTGAGTCCCATCAGCTCTTCCAGTTTCTCGAACCTGCCGCGAGAAACCTTGAGCTTCTGTCCACCCTTCAAGACGACGCCGTAGTCTCCGCCCGGGTTGCGGATTAAGGTTTCGACCAGATCGAGGCGCACGATGGCGGAGCGGTGAATGCGAAAGAACTTGGCCGGATCGAGGCGCTCCTCCAGGGTCTGCATCCGCTCGCGAATCAGGTAGCGTTTGTCGGCCACGAACAGCTCCGCATACGGTCCGCTGGCGAGCATATAATCGATCTGCTTTACGGGTACGACCCGTACCTGGCCCCTCATCTCCACTGCGATGCGCTCGAGGTACGGGTTCTTCGCGGGGATAGAGGCTTGCCCGCCTCCAGCCAACAGCGTGCGCAATTCCTCGGAGAGCTTCGAGACCTGATTCAACTCGATCATCTTGCGTGCGCGACGGAACGCTTTCTCGAAGCGCTCGTCGTCGAACGGCTTCACGAGATAGTCGAGCGCGGCAAGATCGAATGCGGCGACTGCATAGTCGTATGCGGTTGTGAAAATTACCGGCGGCATGTTGTCGACGCCCACCTCCCGCACGACGTCGATGCCCGTTTTGCCGGGCATCTGTATATCGAGGAAGACCAAATCGGGCTTCAGCTCCCTGATCGCTTCGACCGCAGTCAAGCCGTTGTCGGCTGTGCCGACGATCTCAGCCCCGGTCTCCTGGGCTAGCAAATCTTCCAGACGCTGGCGACTCAATTTCTCGTCGTCAGCGATCAGCACGCGCAGCGGTTTCGCCGTCACTGATTGACCCGGGATCTGGTTACTAGCACTGTGCGCAGCTCGGCAGACGCGCGATACGGAATCGTGATTCTTGCCACGGTGCCCCCCCCGGGAGCCTCTGCGAGGGCGAGACTCTGCTCGCTACCATATAGTTGCTCGAGCCGTTGCCGAGTGTTGGCCAGACCGACACCGGCATCGTCGAGACGAGCGATTTTGGCGGGACCCGGGCCATTGTCCGTAACCGTTAGCACGAGCCGTTGCCCTTCGAGTCGCGCCCGGATTCCGATCTTACCCGCTGCGGCAATCTTGTCGACGCCGTGTTTGACCGCGTTTTCCACTAACGGCTGCAGGATCAAGCTCGGCACCATCGCATCGCTTGCATCGTCGTCTGTCTGCATGTCGATCTCGAGCTTACCCTGAAATCGCACCTGCATGATCTCGAGATAGCGCTCGAGGAATGAAATCTCCTGCGACAGCGGCACTTCGTGATCCGTACCGCCATCGAGGGTATAGCGGAGAAGCTCGCTGAGTCTGGCGATCATGCGACGCACGCCACGCGGATCTCGCTCGACAAGCGAGGAAACAGCATTGAGAGTGTTGAAGAGAAAATGCGGATTGAGCTGCGCGTTTAGCGCAGACAGCCTGGCCTCGGCGAGCTGCGTCTGGAGCTGCGCGGTCTCGGCAGCCATCTGCGCCGCGGCTTTCTCGTGCAACCGAAATCGGCGCGAGTATTCGCGCGCAAAACCGGCGGCGAGAATGCCGCAATAAATCACAAAGTGATTGAGAATCATCGGACCGTGGAAAATCCCCAAGGGTCCGTTGCCATGTCGGCCGCCGCCCCCACCGTCTCCACCGCCGATGAATCGACCGCCACCGCCTGCAGCCAGGCCGCGATCATGGCCTTGGAGTGCCTGGACTAGGGAAGAGTTTATCAGATCGACGAAGAACGCCGCGACCAGTCCGATCGCGATGAGGATCAAGATCCTCGACCATGGCGGGCCCTTGATGGCGTTGAAGCGGCTGGCGAGCCAGAACAACGGCGGCGTCAACACCCCCCACAAATACATCTGCTCGAAGGCAAGTGCGATCGGCACCGCGGACGGAACGGCACTGAAGCCTTCGTGCTGATCCGCGAGGCGATTTGCGGCGGTGAGCACCGCGAGCAGCGTCCAGAAAGCGAAGATCCCGAACAGCTCTATGCCACTAAGCCGGAATGATTCTTCGGTCGGGGCGGGCGGTGCGCTCATGTCGGATGATACCCGGTAACGGAACCAGCGGCCAAATCAAACAACTTGAAATGCACTTGGACATACCCCAGTCGCACTGCCGGCGAATCACTCGGCGAATGGATCTTAATGTCGAATCCGCAACAACCAGGCTGTGAGTTCCATGGCGGGCGACGTGATCCAGTACGAGAATCTTATCGCCTGTCTACATTCGGGGGCCGGAAGGGCTGCTTATAGGGCTCGCCGAGGAACTCAGGTGAGGTGAGGCTGCGTAGAGGGTCGGTGCCTTGCCACAAGCGAGTGGTGCGCCGTAACCGAGCCGTGAGCAGACAACCGGCCGGCGCCAGGCTCCCCACGCTCGTAGACTCTCCGCTGCAGTTCATGCCAGTAGCGTGCATCTCACAACAAAACGCTGCCGCTTCTCATATCAAGCTCGTTATTTCAGAGAGTGATCGAACCGTTGATCTCCCTCTCACTCTCGACTAAACAACAGGCAGGAGTTTAATGAGCAATCAGAAGATCAGGCGCGCCTCCATGATCGTTGCCGTTGCCGCCGCAGTAATCATCGGGTTGACGACCCGCGAATCAGAATCAGCTTATGCGCGCCCGCTCGAATCTGCTGGTACTCAGGGTACCACGGGAGTCAATGCCACCGGCCGGACCAAAGCAGCTTTGCGCCTCATCCTGGCGCCGACCGGCAATGAGGCGCGCTATCGTGTGCGGGAGCAGCTGATGGGGCATGACTTTCCAAACGACGCGGTTGGTGTGACGAAAACGCTGACTGGAGCGATCGCGTTTGATGCGAACGGGAAAGTTATTCGGGACGAATCCAAGTTCACGCTCGACGCAGGGACGTTCGTCAGCGATCAGAACCGCCGTGACGGATATGTGCGCGGTCGTCTGCTCGAGGCCGATGATTATCCGACCATCACGTTCATCCCGACCCAAGTCCGTGGCGTCAAACTGCCAATGCCCAAATCTGGAAGCGCACCGATCCAAATTCTGGGCGACCTAACCGTGCATGGTGTGACGAGGCCGACTGTCTGGAACGGCACCGCTCAGTTCAACAACACGGGTTTGACCGGAACCGCATCGACCGGGTTCACATTCGAGGACATTCATCTCGACCAACCGCGGGTACCGGTGCTCTTGAGCGTGGCAGATTCGATCAAACTGGAAATGGATTTCAGCCTGGTCCGGCAGTAGATCGACGACTCCAGAAAAAGAAAAACGGGCAGTCTTTTGTCTTCTTCGGCATTTCATTTGGGAGTCCTTTGAGCGAGTACTCAAGTGCGTGAAATCCCGTCGTAGTGTTTATTTTCCATCAGCAGGCAGCACGCGTCGCGGTGCTCGCTCCGGAGTCCGGCGATCGAGGCGCGCGGCTGCTCCTCTTCCTCCAACCCAACAGACCATGTACCCCCGTCTCGCCTTGTCGCTCGCGCTCGCGAGCCTCGCCTTGGTCGCCAGCCGTCGTGCCCCGGCCCAAGCTGCCGCACGACCGGCCGCCCGAAGCGACGCTCCAGATACTAGCGTCTCGGTGGCCCCCCGGGCGGCCAACGCGAATCGTGTGGCGTCGTTGCTCGCGCGGATGACGTTCGCGGAGAAGCTGGCGCTAATCCACGGACAACCCGAGGACCCGTCGGCTTACCAGGGGCAGGCGGGATGGCTGGCGGGGGTCCCTCGGCTCGGCGTGCCCGGACTGCGCCTCGCGGACGGGCCGCCGGGCGTGCTCACGCGCGAGATCTCGGGAGCGCCCCCGTCGACCTTGGCACTGGCCGCGACGTTCAGCCGGTCGGATGCGACGGCGGTGGGCGCGGTGGTCGGCCGGAACGCGCGCGCCCGCGGCATCGACGTTGTGCTCGAGCCGTACATCAACCTCTACCGCGACCCGACGTTCGCCCGCGCGAACAACACATACGGCGAGGACCCCCTTCTCACGGGTGCGATCGGCGCGGGATTCATCCGGGGCGTGCAGGGCCAGGGCGTGATGGCGCAGGCGAAACACTTCATTGCGTATGAAGGCGGCAACGACGTCATCGTCGGCGCGCAGGCGCTGCACGAGCTCTACTTCGCCCCGTTCGAGGACGCCGTGGCGGCTGGCGTCTCCTCGATCATGTGCTCGTACAACAAGGTGAACGGCCTGTACGCCTGCGGGAACGGCGCACTGCTTGACGGCGCGTTGCGCGACCAACTGGGCTTTAGCGGGTTCGTCACCTCCGATTGGGGCGCTGTACACGGCGCCGAGTTCCTCGCCCGGGGCCTCGACATGGAGATGCCCGGACAGACCGTCGGCCCCATGGCCGCATTCATGAGCTTCTACTTCAACGCGGATGATGTTTCCACGCCGGCGGGCGGACCACCGCCCGCCGGTGCCATGCCGGCCGCGTTTTTCGGCGCCGGCAACATTCCGGAGGAGGTGCCTCCTGGCGGCGCAAGACCCGGCGGGTTCCCCAGGAGGGAGCGTTTGCAACCCGGCCAGAGCCCGACGCTGGCCGTGGCGCTCAAGCGTGGGACGGTCGACACAGCCGCTGTCACGCGTGCGGCCGGTCGGGTGCTCGCCCAGATCGAGCGGTTCGGGTACCTCGACGGCCGGCAGAAGCATTCGATCACGTCGGAACCGGTCGCCCAGAACGCGCCGTTGCTCGAGCGCGTCGCGGCCGACGCCGCGGTGCTACTCAAGAACGACGGCGCACTCCCACTTCGGACCGAAGACCTTGCGCGCACAGTCCTCATCGGTCCGGGCGCGATCCAGACGTTCGCGGTGGTCGAGTCGGGCGAGAAGGCGCTCGGCTGGCCGGAGCGACAGGTTGGCGCCGTCGCGGCGCTGCGCGCACGCACTGGGCAGCAGGTCGGGTTCGCCGTCGCGCAGGACATGGCCGGCGTGCCGATCCCGGCCGAGCGCCTCACGCATCTGACCCGAACGGGCGCGGGCGCGACGGGCGCCGACAGCACAATCGACTTCACGAAACGGAACGGCCGGGCACTCCCGGCGGGGAGCACGGCGACGTGGACCGGCACGCTGGACGTGCCGGAAGCCGGCGAATACGACCTGAACCTCCAGCTCCTCGGCGCGAGCGGCAGTCTCACCGTCGACGGCCACTCGGTTGGTAGCACTGGGATGCTGGCACTGCACGGCGACGTGCTCCAGGCCGGTCAGGACAACGTCGTCCCGACGCCCGACGGCCTCGACAACGTTCGGCGTCGCATAACACTCACCGAGGGGGCGCACCCGATCACCGTCGAGGTGAAGGCCGACCCATCGGGAAACCCGGTGCAGATTCGCCTCGCGTGGGTGACACCGGAGCAACGCGCCCGGGACCGTGCCGCGGCCGTTGCGGCGGCGAAGGGCGCGAAGACGGCCGTCGTCTTCGCGTGGAGCCGCGGGAAGCCCGATCCCCTCGGGTTAGCGGGCGACCAGGACGCCCTGATCGACGCGGTCGCGGCGGCGAACCCCAACACCGTCGTCGTCCTCAACACCGACAGCCCGGTCGCGATGCCCTGGCTCCCGAAGGTGAAGGCGGTGCTGCAGATGTGGTACACCGGGGACGAGGGTGGCTGGGCAGCGGCCGACATCCTGACCGGCCGCGTGTCCCCTGCGGGCCGGCTGCCGTTCACGTGGCCGAAGCAACTGCGCGATGCGGTCGCGAACGATCCGGCGCATCCGGAGCGATCGTCCGTCGGCGCTGCGGATGGAAAGACGACGTATGCCGAAGGCATCCTGGTCGGGTATCGTTGGTTCGACCGCCAGCATGCCGAACCGCTCTTCCCATTCGGCTACGGCCTGTCGTACAGCCGGTTCGACTATGCGGGGCTCCGCGTGGCCGACGCCGCGGACGGCGGCCTCGACGTCCGCTTCACGCTTAAGAACGTCGGCGCCCAGGCTGCGGCCGAGGTGCCGCAGGTGTACGTCGGCCCGCCCGCCACGGCGCCGCAGGGCGCGCAATTCGCCGACCGATCGCTCGTCGCCTTTGACCGCGTGACACTCGCGCCGAACGAGTCGAAGGAGGTGACGCTGCACGTCGCGCCGCGGCGGCTCCAGTACTGGTCGGACTCCCAGAACGGGTGGCGGAGCCCGGCCGGGTCACGGCCGCTGTGGGTGGGTGCGTCGTCGCGCGATGTGCGGCTAACCGGCGCGACGGCCCCATAGCAGGCCGACATCACAGCATCACGATTTTCTCACGCACGAGGTTTCCGATGTCACGCTTCGATCGGCTCTCGCAAAGCGCGGAACGCTCAAAGCCGGAGGGTTGGACATCGCCAACGAACACCACGCAATTGGACACCACAGAGCAATTCGCCACGCAAGGAAAAACCCCGCAAGCGCGTAAACGCTTACGGGGCAATAGTCTGAAATTCATGGGCCTGGGTAGAGTTGAACTACCGACCTCACGCTTATCAGGCGTGCGCTCTAACCACCTGAGCTACAGGCCCCAGTCACGCGCTAACACCGTGTGACGTAGAGTCTTGCAAGGTAGCCGAGCGATTGAGCGCAGTCAATCGAACGTCGCGACGCGTGCTATCCGATCGGCTCCGAGATGAACGACGCGCCGAGCTTGTGATAGAGCGCGGCTTCGAGGATCACCCCGGCGGTGTTGAGACTCGCTTCACCCGTCGGTTGCATGCTGGCTTCATACACGCCGGCGCCCCAGCCCTTGCCGTCGATCGCCGCCGGCTGCACCGCGTTGAAAGCCTTCAGCGTGTAGTCGCTCGGCATCAGCGCATTCCAGGCGAACGCAGCCTTGGCGCTGATCCAGCGCGGCTTGTCTACCACCGTCCCGTTCCCCGGCCCTTCGACTACGAAGCTATTGCCGCTGTGATAGACGCTGTAGTAGTAGAAGTAGTACGGTGGGTCGGGGAGCGCGTCCTCCGTCACCATAGTGATCACGCCTTGCTGATCGAAGCGCGCCTGCTGCGCCGCCAGCAGCTTCGCCGCCTGATCCTGGAGAGCCGGCGCCCAGAATCCCGTCTCCAGTCCCATCAGCATGTAGGGCTCGCTGGTCGCGCGGGCGAGGCCGCGGCTGTCGACAACGACGGGCTGGCCGAGCACCGTCACCGTCGTGGTGTTCGCGGTCGGATTGAGCGAAGAAGACGCACGGTGTCCCCAAAGGGCGAAACCGGCGGCCGCGTACTGCTCGTAGCCGAGGCCGGTTTCGCCGTAGGTCGAGGTCGCTCCGTTGCTGCCGACGTCGGCTCCCATCAGGGTGCCGTTGGCAATGAGCCGCGAGTAGTTCAGCCGGTTGGCGATCGAAGTCGCGGCGCCGGCAAACTGAGGCTGTTTCGTGGCGAGGATGTGTAGCCACGTCAGGAGTCGCCCCTGGTCGGTGTCTGACCAACCGAACCCGGTGCTCGACGGCGTGTAGTCGCGCGCCACCATCTTCGCCGTGTGCGAGTCGTAGAAGCGGTTGAACGCGGCGCCGCTGAACAGGGGCATGGTGTTCAGGGTCGAGAGAATCTGGTTGATGCGGCTGTTGTAGGACGCATCATCGATGATTCCCAGCTCGTGGGCCGAATACGTGGCGGCTATCTGGCTCGCAATGTCCCAGGTAGTGACGTACTGGAACGTGTAGTGGGCCTGGGCGAGCCCGGTGTTGGGCTGGGTGTTGTTGGCAACGAACGCCCACGCGGTTTTTGCCCCAGCGAGGAAAGCCTCGTCTTGGGTCTTGGGTCCTACAGGCGCGGTCATGTCGCTGCCGCAAGCGGTCACGGCAGCGATGGCTGCGATCGACAAAAAGCGCGGATAATGGCGCATGGGAATTCCGGAGTTGGCGTCAGGGGCGCGCGATAGCCGCGCACTCAAACATCTGTAGCCAGATTCGGGCCGCGGGCGCTCCCGGGCCGGGTTGGATCATGACAAACCCGTAATGCTGGCTTCATGAGGCCGTCACGCCTTCCCGTGAGTATTGAAGGCGGGTAAATCCTGAACCGAACTCGAACCCGTCGGACCGCCATGAATGGCAATCGCGGAGGCTTCACTCTGATCGAGGTAATAGTTGCGGTGGTGCTCGTCGGCACCCTCGCGGCGATTGCCGTTCCGCGTTACGCCGGCGCCAAGGACCGGGCTTATGCGGCGACTATGCAGGCCGACCTGCACATCGCTGCGATCTACGAGGAGCAGTACGCGACGGAGCACCATGGCCAATACTTCTCCGGCACGGCCACCACCGGATCACCGGTCGAGGGCTACTCTCCCTCGAAAGACGTGACGGTCACGTTTACGTCGTTTCACATCCTGGGAAGTCAGCTGGCCGACTGGACGGCGGTCGCCAGGCACGGCAGCTCGTCGCAGAGCTGCGAGATGCGCGCCGGCATCACCACGTGCACCACCGACAACAGCCTGAGCACGGGTTTCCTGAAGTGAGCTGACGGGCGCGGCGCCCGTCAGTCTTCGTATTTGCGCGGGTGCCCCGGGTGGGGCTTCTCCTCGTCTTCGGTATCGAACTCGTCGTCGAGGTCTATCAGGTCGTCGTCGAGGTCATCGTCGAGATCGTCGTCATCATCGTCGAGATCATCGTCGTCCAGGTCTTCGTCGTCGTCGAGGTCGTCGTCTTCGTCCCAGTCCTCGTCGTCGCCGTCTTCTTCGTCACCCTCCAGATCGTCCTCGGGGTCGTCGTCCTCGGGATCCGCATCCGGTGTCCGCTTCGCCAGCCACGCATCAGGCTCCCCTTCCCCCTCGCCGCCAGCATTGAGGAAGCTCTCCGCGGACTCCAGCATGGCGCACATTACCGTGATCTCCTGGTTGTTAGACCGAAGCGCGCTCGCGCTTCGCCTCGCGTGACAACTTCTTCCGATCGTTCGCACTGAGGAAGCGTTTGCGCAGGCGTATCGACTGCGGCGTGACCTCTATCAGCTCGTCTTCCTCGATATACTCCAGCGCCCCTTCGAGCGTCAACTCCCGCGGGGGCTCCAGCTGGATGTTCTCGTCGCTCGACTTCGACCGCATATTGGTGAGCTTTTTTTCCTTGGTCGGATTGACATCCATGTCGCCCGGCCGCGAGTTCTCACCAACCAGCATCCCCTCGTAAACCGCGTCGCCGGGGGACACGAATAGGGTAGCGCGCTCGGAAAGATTTGCAAGCGCGAAGGCGACAATTACTCCGCCTTCCATCGAAACAAGTGTGCCCCGCATCCGGCCCGCCAGCGGTCCCGCCCACGGTCCGTACTCCAGAAATCGGTGGTGCATGATGCCGGTGCCGCGTGTATCGGTGAGGAATTCCGACCTGTACCCGAAGAGTCCGCGCGCGGGAATCTTGTAAAGAATGCGCACCATTCCCTGCCCCGGATTCTTCATCTCGAGCATGGCCGCGCGGCGGGGACCGAGCTTCTCGATGACGACGCCGAGGAACTCCTCGGGCACGTCGATGGCGAGCTCCTCGTAGGGCTCGAGGCGCTCACCCTTTGGACCTTCGCGCGTGATCACGCGGGGCCGCGACACCTGAAACTCGTAACCCTCGCGGCGCATGGTCTCCATCAGAATGGTGAGATGGAGCTCCCCTCTCCCCGACACGGTCCAGGTATCGGTGGACTCGGTATCCTCGACGCGCAGCGCGACGTTCCTCTCCAGCTCCCGGTACAGCCGCTCACGGATCTGGCGCGAAGTGACGAACTTCCCTTCCTTGCCGGCGAACGGCGAATTGTTGACGAGGTAATCCACGGAGATGGTCGGCTCCTCGACGGAGATGCCCTCCAGCCGCTCGGGATGCTCGTTGTCCGTGACCGTGAGTCCGATCTCCACTCCCTCGAGCCCGGCGAGCGCGACGATCTCTCCCGCCGATGCCTCCGGCACTTCGAGGCGATCGAGCCCCTCATACCCGAACAGCTTGGTGACCCGCGACTGCTCACCCTTCTGGGTGGGATCCAGCGGAAGCAGCATGACCGGATCGCCGACGTGCACGGTGCCGCGCTCGATGCGTCCGATGCCGAGGCGGCCGAGATACGGCGAATGGTCGATGGTGGAGATGAGCATCTGGAAAGGGCTCGCGTCATCGTGGGGCGGCGCCGGAACGTGGCGCACGATGGCGTCAAAGAGCGGAGTCAGATCGACGGGCGCGACATCCATATCCATCGTCGCTACACCTTCGCGCGCCGACGCGTAGACCACCGGTGCGTCGAGCTGGGCTTCGTTGGCCTCGAGCTCGATGAACAGATCCAGCACTTCGTCGTGGACGCGCAAGGGATCCGCCCCCGGACGGTCGATCTTGTTGATGACGACGATCGGCGTGCGGTCGAGAGCGAGCGCCTTCCGCAGCACGAACCTGGTCTGGGGCATCGGTCCGTCGAAGGCGTCGACGACGAGCAGCACGCCGTCCACCATGCGGAGGATGCGCTCGACCTCGCCGCCGAAATCCGCGTGGCCGGGGGTGTCGACGATGTTGATCTTCGTCCCCTTCCAGCGGATGGAGGTGTTCTTTGCCAGAATGGTGATGCCGCGCTCCCGCTCCAGCGGATTGGAGTCCATGACGCGCTCCATCACGACCTGATTCTCGCGGAACGCGCCGGCCTGCCGGAGCATTTTGTCGACGAGGGTGGTCTTGCCGTGATCGACGTGCGCGATGATCGCGACGTTTCGAATTTCCTGCTTTGCCATAGCCATATAAGTTAGCTAGGCGTGCAAGTGCTCCTCGCGATCGAGCATCTCGTTTCGCTCGAGCTGAATCGTGACGTGCTCGATGCCGAAAAGTCGCATTGCGTCGTGGATGTGCTCGAGGACGTGCTGGTGTTGGCCGGGCTCGCGAACGATGCAGTGCGCGCTCATCGCCACCACCGCCGGCGTGACCGCCCAGACGTGCAGATCGTGCACCGATTCGATCCCCGGGATCGCCTCCAGCTGGCCCCGGACCGCGCCGACAGGAATGTGGGCCGGAGTCGACTCCAGGAGGATGTCGATCGATTCGCGCACCAGCTGCCAGGCGCTATACATGATCAGGACGGTGGTGATCATCGACGCGATGGGATCGGCCGTCAGCCAACCGGTGTAGCGGATGAGAATCGCGGCCACCACCGTACCGACGCTGGCGAGCAGGTCGCCGAGCACGTGCAGATAGGCAGCACGAGCATTCATGCTGTCGGAGGAGCTCGAAACCAGTATTCGCGCGGCAACGACGTTGACCACCATCCCCGCCAGCGCAACCAGCAGCATCAATCCGCCTGCCACGGGCTCGGGATGCTCCAGCCTCGCCACGGCCTCGAAGAAGATCCACGCCGATATGAGCAGCAGCGTCGCGCCGTTGAGAAACGCGGCGAGGATTTCCCAGCGCAGGTATCCATAAGTCTTCTGCGGCGTGCCCGGCTGCTTGCTGAACCACGCGACGAACAGAGCCAGCCCGAGCGCCGCGACGTCCGTGAGCATATGACCGGCGTCGGCGATGAGCGCAATCGAGTTGGCCAACACTCCGCCGACAACTTCGACGACGAGCAGGGCCGCAGTGAGAAGGAGCGCCACTCTGAGACTCGACACCGGTGCATCGGCGGCGTGCGAGTGCCCGATGCCGTGATGATGCGCCCCGCCGTGCTGGTGTCCGTGACCGTGGTTGTGGTAACTTGTCTCCGTGCTCGGTCGGCTGCTGGCCATAATTCTGCTCGTGCTCCTCAACGCGTTTTTCGTTGGCGCCGAGTTCGCACTTGTCCGCTCCAGACGCACCCGCCTGGAGGCGATGACCCGAAGCGGAGACCGTCTCGCCCGCTTCGCGCTGCGCGCCTCCTCCAATATCTCCCGCATCCTCTCGGCGAGCCAGCTTGGCGTGACCCTGGCGAGCCTCGGACTGGGGTGGGTCGCCGAATCGACCGTCGGCGAGATCTTCGCCAACTGGTTCTCCTACCTGCCGTTCGCCATCGAGCTGTCGATGCGCCTCACCCTCGGCGCCACCATCGCGCTGATCATCGTCACCTACCTGCACGTGGTGTTCGGCGAGCTGACGCCCAAGGCGGCGGCGCTGAATCATCCCGAGGCGGTGGCGCGCTGGCTGGCGCCTCCACTTCTTTTCTTCGCCTGGATCACCAAGCCGTTCACTTTCTTTCTGAACAAATCCTCGCAGGTGATCCTGCACGCCCTGGGGCAGGAAAAAGCGGGCTCGGAAGAGGCCGTCCATTCTCCGGAGGAGATTCGACTGCTGGTCGAGCAATCCCAGGAGAGCGGACAGATGCAGGCGCACGACGCCGACTTGATCGACGCGGTGTTCGAGTTCTCGGAGAAGAACGCCCGCGAGGTCATGACGCCGCGCACCGAGATCGTGGCGCTCCCCGTGGAGGCGACTCTCTCAGAGGTACTGGGCGTGGTGCAGGAGACGGGCCTGTCGCGCTACCCCGTCTATGAAGAATCGATCGACAACATCATCGGCGTGGTCCTCGCCAAGGATCTCCTCAGACTCCTGGCGCCGCGCGCGAACACCGACGCGTTCGACCTGCCATCGATCATGAGGCCGGTGCACGTGATTCCCGGGTCGCGAGAGGTCGAGGAAGTGCTCGCCGATTTCAAGCGGCTCAAGGAGCACCTCGCTGTGGTCCTCGACGAGTACGGCGGCACCGCCGGGGTGGTGACGATGGAAGACCTGCTGGAGGAGATCGTCGGCGAGATCCTCGACGAGTACGACACCCCCGAGGATGCGGAAGCACCGATGCACACGCGCTCGGGCGAGACGCTCGTCCCCGGCAGCACCCACATCGGCGAGCTGAACGAGCATTTCGGCCTGTCGGTGCCCGACGAGGACTACACCACCATCGGTGGCTACGTCTTCGGAGTGCTGGGTCGTCTCCCCGTGGTTGGCGACCGGGTGATCGCGGGTGGTGCGATCTTCAGCGTGCGCGAGATGGACGGCCGGCGGATCGAGACTCTGGCGGTCGATCTGCATTCGCTCGGCGACCGCCGGGCGGCCGAACGCGAGCCGCAATCGACGAACACAAAAGCGTAGCCTCGATCATGCTCGACGGGTCGGCGCGATTCTGCCCGGCGATGTCGAGCGCGGTGCCGTGATCCGGTGATGTGCGGGGGAACGGCAATCCGAGGGTGACGTTGACCGCGCTGCCGAACGAAGCAACCTTGATGGCCGTCATGCCGACGTCGTGGTACGGCGCGATGACGGCATCGAACTCGCCGCGCATTGCCCTCACGAAAACGGTGTCCGCCGGAAATGGTCCCGCGATCCCGGCGGCGCGAGCGGCCGGCGCCAGCAGGTCTACGTCTTCGTTGCCGAAGCGGCCGCCATCGCCCCCGTGCGGGTTGAGCGCGCAGAGTGCGAGACGGGGCTGATCGATGCCGAACCAATCGCGCAGACCGGCCGCGGTAACGCGGGCGGCGCCGACGATGACGTCGGCGGTGAGCTCGGCCCCGACCTCACTGAGAGGGATGTGGGTGGTGGCCAACACCACGCGCAGCTTGTCCGACGCCAGCATCATCGCCACGCGGGATCCGGTAAGCGCGGCCAGCATCTCGGTGTGTCCGGGGTAGTCGTAACCGCCGGCAAGAAGCGCCGACTTATCGATCGGAGCCGTGACGATTCCTTCGACGTCGCCGTCCCTCGCCATCTCGACGGCGCGCTCGATGGCCAGACCTGCCAAACGACCCGCTAACGCCGCGTCGCCTCCGGGAGTCCACTTCCCCACCACCTCGCCGACCTTCGCTGAAGTTCCGGTCGGGCCGACCACCACAATGTCGCAGCGCTCGCCAACCCGGGGGTCAGCGAGCGCTTTGGTGACGATCTCGGGACCAATTCCGCGCGGATCACCGACGGTCATGGCAAGACGAGATTTCACTGTTTACATCCTGATCGACACGTAGGTCTGTTTTCGCAAATCGTCGAGCAGCGCGCGGATCGAGCGCTCATCGGCCAGCTGGGCGCGAATCTGATCACGGATCTCGGCTTCCTTGTATTCGCCGGCGTCGGTCGCCGTCACGACCTGGAGGACCGCGAATTTGGGCTGGCCGCGCGGATTCGCCAGCTGAAATGGCGCGGTTATGTCGCCGGCTTTGGTTCCCGCGAGCGCGGCGGTATAGGACGCCGGCAGCGAGTCGCGCGGAAACGGCTGCAGCACTCCTTTCTCTTCGGTGGGATCGTGATGGTGCGCGACCAGGCTGTCGTACGGCACGCCCCGGCGCCACTGCGCGGCGACCGAGTCGGCCTCGACCTTTGCCGCTGCGACGTCGCTGGAGTCGATAACCGGTGCAATGAGTATGTGCCGGGCCTTCACTTCGGCCGATTGCACGCGATCCACGCGAATGATGTGGTAGCCGAACGCGGTCTCGATGACCGGACTCACTTCACCGGGGCGGAGCGCGAACATCATCTGCTCGAACTCCGGGACCAGCCCTCCACCGCGCCTGTTCCAGCCCAGATCTCCGCCCAGCGCCTTGGTGCCGGGGTCCATCGACTCACGTTTGGCGATCTGCTCGAAGTCCCCGCCCTTGCGGATCTCGACGAGCAGCGAATCGGCGCGCGCTTTCGCCTTGGCCTTGGCGGCGGCGGACGCGTGCGGCGCGATCACGATCTGCCGGAAGGTGACCGTGGCGGGGCGCTTTTGCAGATCGGCCTTGGTGCGCTCGAAAGCCTGGGTGATCTCCTCCTCGGTGACGTTCACCGGCTTGGCCCTTTTTTTCAGCTCGGTGAAAGCTTTCTGCTGCAGATTCTGGCGACGGTACTGCTCGATGAGTGATTTCCGGTACTCGTCGGGCGTCCCCAGTCCCGCCTTCTTGAGCTCGTTGCGGTACTCGTCATCGGACGCGAATTGGGAGCGAACCTGTTTGATCTGGCGATCGGCGGCCGCAGTCACGTCGACGTCCGTCGAATCGAGCTTCAGCTCCTTGGCTTTCTGCACGAGGATCTCTTCATCGACCAGCTCGCCGAGGACGGTGCGCGCCAGCGCAGCCTGACCCGCCGAATCGGGCGGCACCTGCATGCCCTGGGCTCGACGCTGGTTGATGGCGGTAAGAACATCGCTCCACAGCAGCGGCTGATCGCCGACAATGGCGACGACGCGGTCGATGGGAAGAGCGGGGGGAATGGGGCCGGACGCAACCGGGGTCTGTGCGCTTAGCGCCAGCGGCGCGAGCGCGACTGCGAACACCAAACTCTTGATCATCCCGAATCCTACACCGCGGGCCGATCGCGGTTCACTCACTTCGGGGTGCTCGATGCCGTCGGCGGAGCGGCCGGGTTGAGGGGCACCGCGGACTGCGGCTGCTGAGCCGAGCGAGAGGAGTCGGCGGAGCTGCGGATCCTGGCGGCCTCCTGAACAGACCGGTCGAGACCAGCGTCGTTGAAGGAGTACTTGAACTTGCTGCGCAGAACGTTGGAGAGCGGAGTCGGAACGGAGACGAACGCGGCCTGCTCCTGGACCATGCGCGAGAAGTAGTCGTTGATGCGCCTGGCGGCCAGCTTCTCGCGGTCGCCTTCGCTCTTGGCGCTGTCGGCGAGCGACTGCGGTGTCACACCGAGCTGCGCCCACGCCGAGCGTACGGCGTTGATGAAGCTGGCATGCAGCTGGGTTATTTCGGCGGGATCGATCTTGACGCCGGCGCTGTCGGCCTGTTTCAGGACGAGCTCGTTCTTGACGAAGTTGCGAACCAGCTGGACCAGCAGCGAGTCGGGAGACTGCTTGATCTGGTCGAGCACGCGAGCCTGGGGCGGAAGGGTCTCCAGCCATCCGACCAGGCGCGAGGTGGTGAAATCACCGGCGGTGGACGTCGCCAGCACGGTGTTGTCGCGACGATACGCGTCGGGGTCGTTGCCAAGCGCTCTCACCGTCGCGACGGCGCCTTTCTTGACCTCGATCTTGCCGTTCGCTTCGACCTTGGCCAGGTAGGTGCTTTCGGCGACCGCGACGCTCTTCCCCCGCGACGCCTGGAGCAGCTGGGCCTTCACCTGGTCGTAGGTCGGGCGGTGGATGATATGATACCCGTACTGGGTCTGAATGACCGGCGAGATCTGACCGGGCTTGAGCGCGAGGAGTGCCTTCTCGAACTCCGGCACCATCGCGCCGCGGGGAAAGATTCCGAGCGATCCGCCCTGCCGCGCTGATTGCTGATCCTGACTGTTCTTGGCGGCGGTGGCGGCGAAGTTGGCGGCCGTCACCTGCGAGCGCAGCGCGTCGGCCTTTTTCTTGACCTCGGCCTTCTGAGCGTCGTTCATGCCCTGCGTGAGGAGCAGGATGTGATCGGCGGCCAGAATCTGGCCGTTGTCCCACTGCTGCTTGGCGGCGGTGGTGTCTTCGGTGCCCCACCCCTTGGAGACGACGTCGTACCACTTCCTGGCCTTGAGATTGGCAATGGCCGGCCACATGGCGTCGTCGATCACCTTCGGATCGGCGAGGGAGTCGTTGTGGGCTGCCGCCTGGCCTAAGAGCTGATAGTCGACCCAGACGTTGGCGATCGATTTGGCGATGTCTTTCCGGATCGGCGCGCGCGACTTGCCGAGCAGCGTGGCGAGCTGGCTCACGGAGAGCTCGGTGCTCCCGGCGCGGGCGACCCAATCGGTGTGCGCGTTGAGGGCGTCCCTCAGGCCGGAGCAGGCCGAAAAGGCAAAAGCCGCTGCCGCGGCGAGAACGAAATTGCGTTTCATGTCGAGGTCGTACGGGTTGACTGTCAGGTGGGACGCAGTGTTGTCAGGGCACGGACAAGTCCATCGAGCATCTCAGCTCCTCCAAGACGGGTGAGCTTGAGGGCGAGCGGATGTGCGCGTCGCACTTCCGCCTGAAACTGTACCTCGTGGAACGCCGCCGAAATCCCCTTCATACGGGGCACCGCGTGCTCGCGAAAGGTAATACGGGCCTCGTTTCCGCGCACCAGCACGGACTCGATATCAGAGGCGCCGCCGAGGATTCGGAGGAGGGCAACGGCGAAGAACGCGCTGGCGGGATCGGGCAGAACTCCGAAGCGGTCGCGCACTTCGTCGCGCAGCGCGTCGATCTCGGCGATGTCGGTCATGTGGGTCAGACGCCTGTAGATGTCCAGCTTGGCGTCCTGGGATGTTATGTACTCGTCAGGAAGGAACGACGGCACGTCGACCGACACCTCCGACGGCTGGAGGCGCGGCGCGTCGTCGCCCCGCATCACCCGCTTGACCGTCTCGTCCAGCATTCGCAGATACATGTCGAATCCCACGGCGTGCACGAAGCCCGACTGCTCGGGGCCGAGGAGATTGCCGGCGCCGCGCAGCTCCAGGTCTTTCAGCGCGATCTGGTAGCCGGCGCCGAGCTGGGTGTGGTGCTCGAGGATGGTGAGGCGGCGGTTCGCGTCTTCGTCGATGGAGTCGGGCACCAACAGGTAGCAGCTGGCGCGGCGGTGCGACCGGCCGACGCGCCCGCGGAGCTGATACAGCTGCGCCAGGCCGAAGGTGTCGGCGCGGTTCACGAACATCGTATTGGCGTTCGGCACGTCGAGGCCGGACTCGACGATCATCGTCGATACCAGCACGTCGATCTCGCCGTCCACGAATTTGCGCATCACGCTTTCCAGCTCGTGCTCGCGCATCTGGCCGTGGCCCACTCCGACGCGGGCGCGTGGAACGACGCGACGAATGTGTTCGGCGATCCCATCGATCGTCTCGATCCGGTTGTGGACGAAGAAGACCTGCCCGCCACGATCGAGCTCGCGCGAAATACCTTCGTCGATCAGCCCATCGTCCCAGGGCTCGACGTAGGTGAGCACCGGCGAGCGGTCGCGCGGCGGAGTCTGCATAAGCGTCATGTCGCGCAGCCCGGCGAGCGACAGATGCAGGGTGCGAGGGATCGGAGTTGCCGTGAGGGTCAGTACGTCGGTCTCGAGTCGGAGCCGTTTCAGGCGTTCCTTGTGTTTGACACCGAACCGGTGCTCCTCGTCAACCACGATCAGGCCGAGCTGCGAGAACGAGACGTCGGAGCTGAGGATGCGATGGGTCCCGATGACGACGTCGACTTTGCCTGCCTTGAGGTCGGCGAGCACCGCTTGCTGCTCCTTCTGGGTCTGAAAGCGACTTAGCGTCTGGACGTTTACCGGGAAATCAGCGAGGCGCTCGCCGAAGGTGCGCGCGTGCTGGTCGGCAAGAATCGTCGTCGGCACCAGAACCACCACCTGGCGTCCCGACTGCACCGCCTTGAACGCGGCGCGCACGGCGATCTCGGTCTTGCCGTAGCCTACGTCGCCGACCAGAAGCCTGTCCATCGGCCGCGGGCGCTCCATGTCGCCTTTGACGTCGGTGGTCGCGGTGCGCTGGTCGGGGGTATCCTCGAACAGGAACGACGACTCGAGCTGCCGCTGCCAGACGGTGTCGGGAAAGTGCGGCGGCCGGGTGGCGACTTTGCGGCGCGCGTAGAGGTCGAGGAGCTCGACGGTCATTTCCTGGATCGCCGCGCGCGTCTTGTCACGCTGCGACTTCCACCGTTTGCCTCCCAGCGAATGCAGCCGCGGCGGCGGAGTTTCGGCGGTGATGTCGGCGGCCGACCGGTAACGCTCGATCTGATCGATGCGGTAGAGCGGAACGTTGAGCCGATCCCCGCCTTCGTACTCGATGACTGCCACTTCGACAGTGCTCTCGCGGACGAACATCTTCTCGATGCCGCGATAGATCCCCACGCCGTGCTCGAGGTGCACGACGTAATCACCGGGCTTGAGCGCCGTGAGACTCTCGAGCGCACTCCCCGTTGCGTAGCGCCGGGCGCGGCGAAACCGCCGCTCGCGGCGGAAAATCTCGTGATCGGTTAGCACCCGGTATCCCGCGAAATTGCCACGGGGCGGAATCACGAACCCTCCGTCCAGTACTCCGATCGCCAGACTCGCCGGCGAAACGCTGTCGTCGTTGAGAAGCTCGTCGAGGCGCTCGGCCTGGCCGACGTTGTCGCAGAGTATGACGGTGGGAATGCCGTCGGCGACAACCTGCTTGAGCCGCTTGATGTCGCGCTGAATTTCCTCGGGCTCGCGGAACGGAAAGACGATCCGCGCTGATTCTCCCGAGAGGTCCAGCGTTCCGTAGGCAGAAAGCGCCCGTTGAGTCGTTTCCGGCGACTCGAACAGCTCGTCGCGGCTGGGTGTGTCTTCGCCGCGGCGCCGCGCCAGATCGATGTGGTGCTGGGCCTCGGCCCACGTGCGCTCGAGCTCGGGCGTGATGTGAGTCCCTGCGGGTATCAGAAGCACTGTGTCGGGTGGAAACAGCGCCCGGATCGACGAGCGCTCGGGCTCGACTTCACCAACGCTGATCTGGCCATCCACCGGAAGAACGAGAGCGACTTCCGCGTCGCGGGTCGAGCGCTGGGAGATGAGATCGAAGTGCCGGAGCTCGATGATGTCGTCGCCCCAGAACTCGAGACGAACGGGCTCGGCCATCCCGAAGCTGTAAATGTCGAAAATGCCGCCTCTGACGCTGAACTGGGCGACGTCCTCGACCATGTCGACGCGCTCGAAGCCGATCGACTCGAGGTGCGCGGCCAACTGCTCGGGCCGCCGGCTGTCGCCCTTTCGAATCTCCAGCCGGGCGGCGGCAAGCGCTCGCGGCAACTGGGTGCGCTCGAGGAGGGCGCGGCTGGTGGTGACCAGAATGCGTAGATCGCTGCCGCCGATCCGCTCCAGGGTTTCGACCCTCTCCCCAGCGACTTCGGCGTGGGCCTCGGCCTCTCCAAAGCTTTCCCGCGGCGGGTAGAAAGCGACCGCTTCAGGATCGACCAGAGTGCCGAGATCGGCCAGCCACCGCTCGGCACCCGCAACATCATCGCTTACGAGCACGTAGAATCTATGGGGCAGGTTGCTGGTCAGCGCGGCGACCACGACGGCGTCGCTGGACCCATGAAGACCCCCAACGCCGCGCCGGCCTGACGGTCCGGGGAGCTCAGAGGCGAGAGTCCGGAATTCGTCGAGAGATTCGACGGTGGCGAGCAGTTGGGGGAGCGGCATGGCGCAAGGTAAAGCGGGCTCAGAGCTACAGGTAGCGGGCGCTCATCCACGGCCCCGATCGTGCCGGTGTTGACTCCCACTGCACCCGAGGCGAAATTGTATACAAGCAACGGAGGTTCTATGCGAGTGGCGAAATGGGCATCGGTGTTGAGCGCGACCGCTTTGCTGGCGTGTGTCACCGCCGCCTCGAGCGCGGCCCAGGAAGCGGTGAGCCGGCGGGCGCCGATCGTGCGCATTTATTCGACGGACGGAGTTGACGCCATCTCGACCTCCACCTACGTGACGCCTGTGGTCCAGGTGGCGGAGAATGCCTACGTCTTCGTGGTGGCGATGGATCTCGATGGGCAGATCCAGGTATTGAGCCCCGACTTCCCGGGCATCTCGGTCAAGCTGGCGGCGAACCGCCAGGTGAGCCTGCCGAATTTCTTTGCCGGCTTCAATCAGCCTTCTGCCGGCTACGCCTCGGGCGGGTACTACTCGTCGGCGTCGTTCCTCGGCTACGACTACAACGGTTATCCCACCGACTCGCGTGGTGTCGTGATCGCGCTGGCGTCGCGGGCCCCGTTCAATCTCGAGAAAATCGAGGTCGGCGGAGACTGGAACATGTCGGCGATTCGCCGGCTGATCGAAAACAGAGCTCCACTCGGGGCAGCGCAGTCGTTGGCGGCGTACCTCGGAGCGCAGGGCGAGCCGATCGGCCGGGATTTCATGCGCTTCGCCGGGGGCGGCAATGGCTATGACTCCTACGGCTACAACGCTTACGATCCGTGCGCCGCATCATACGGGTATGCTTTCGCTCCGCTGCGTCGCGCTCAGCTCTTCGCTCAGATCAACTATCTGAACAGCCGGCGGATCGGTTACCGCATCGCGGGCTTCGATCTGTGCGGCAGTCCGATCCTGGTACCGGTTGGCGGAAACGCCAGCTCGCATTTCCCGTTTTCCCGGCCGCCGCGCAATCCGGGCGACACCACAGTGTTCCCGAAGAACAGGTTCCCGAGCGAGGGCACGCCGCGTCGTCCGCACGGAGCAACGACGGCGGAAGGGATCTATCCTTTACCGCCCCGCTCGGGCCTGCAGCACGTGGGCGATGTCACGATTACCGCGCCCCGGAATCGGCGCGCAGAGCCGGGTGACCTTCTGCAGGGCTACAGGCCGGTGCCTGGCGCCATGTCCGTCCCTCTGGGCAGATCGCCCGTCGAGCATGCGGCATCACCAGCGGCAACGGGGGCGGAGCCAGTAAGAGTTTCCAGACCCGAGCCGCGCGTCGAATCGCCGCCGCCGCAGGCGTCGTCGCCGCCTCCAGCGAGCCACAGTGCGCCACCGGCATCTCCACCGCCGTCGCGTACACCGCCGCCGGCGAGCAGGAAGTAGATCAAACTCATGTCGTTACGAGAGGGCTGCGAAATGCAGCCCTCTTTTTTTTTGTCGCATCCGCGGTAGTGAGCAGCGATCGACCGTTATATTTCGTCGTCCCCACCGCCGCATCCCGCACAACCCAGAGCGACCCGTTGAAGCTCGATCACATCCGCAACTTCTGCATCGTCGCACACATCGATCACGGCAAGTCGACCCTGGCCGACCGATTGATCGAGGCAACGGGCATGCTCCAGAAGCGCGAGATGAAGGCGCAGGTGCTGGACACCCTCGATCTTGAGCGCGAGCGCGGGATCACGATCAAGCTCAACGCCGTGCGAATGACCTACACGGCCGGCAGTGGCCAGGAGTACGAGCTCAATCTCATCGACACACCGGGACACGTCGACTTCACCTACGAAGTGTCGCGTTCGCTGGCGGCCTGCGAGGGGGCGATTCTGGTCGTCGATGCGTCGCAGGGGATCGAGGCCCAGACCCTGTCGAACCTGTTTCTGGCGATGGACGCCGGGCTGGAGATCATCCCGATTCTCAACAAGATCGATCTTCCCGGCGCCGAGCCGGAGCGTCGGCGAAGGGAAGTCGCCGACCTGCTGGGGATCGAGGAGAGCGAGATTCTGCTCGTCAGCGCCAAGGAAGGCATCGGCATCGCCGAGCTGCTCGAGCAAGTCGTGCGCAAGGTCCCGGCCCCGGAGGGTGACGAGAGCGCGCCGCTTCGCGCCCTGATCTACGATTCCTATTACGACAAATACCGGGGCGCGATTCCCAGCGTCCGCGTCGTCGACGGCGTGATTCGCAAAGGGACCCACATCACTTTCGGCGCCAGTGAATCTGTCTACGAGGTCGACGAGGTCGGCTACAATCAGCTCCGGCAGGTCCCGACCGACGCGCTCGGTCCGGGCGAAGTCGGCTACGTCGTCGCCAGCGTGCGCTCGGTGAGCGAGACGCGCGCCGGCGACACCATCTTCGACGCGGAGAATCGCGCCGCCGAGGCGTTGCCGGGGTATCAGGCGGTGCGCTCGTTCGTGTTCGCGGGTCTGTATCCGACCGACACCACCCAGTACGAGACGCTCCGCGACGCGCTCGAGAAGCTCAAGCTCAACGATGCCTCGCTGAACTACGAGCCGGAGACATCGACCGCGCTCGGCTTCGGCTTCCGGGCTGGGTTTCTCGGTCTGCTGCACATGGAAATCGTGCAGGAGAGGCTGAACCGGGAGTTCGATCTCGAGCTCGTGACCACGGTGCCCTCGGTCGAGTACAAGGTCTACAAGACCGACGGCACCGTGTCGCTGATCGAGAATCCGTCGCTGATGCCGAACGCGCAGGTGGTCGACTACGTCGAGGAGCCGTACGTGAAGGCCCGAATCATGGTGCCGGCGGATTATATCGGGCCGATCATGACTCTGGGGACCGAGCGCCGCGGCGTTTACAGGAACATGACCTACCTCGACACCAAGCGCGTAGAGCTGGACTGGGAGTTTCCCCTCGGCGAGATCATTCTCGACTTCTTCGACAAGCTCAAGACGGTGAGTCGCGGCTACGCCTCGCTCGACTACGAGATGCTCGAGTATCGTCGCAGCGATCTGGTGAAGCTCGACATGCTGATCAACGGCGATCCCGTCGATGCCTTCAGCGTCATCATCCACGAGGACAAGGCTTATGAGTGGGGGCGCAAGATCGCCGACAAGCTGAAGGATCTGATACCGCGACAGCTTTTCGAGGTGGCGATTCAGGCAGCCATCGGCTCCAAAGTCATCGCCCGCACCAGTGTGAAGCCGCTGCGCAAGGACGTCCTCGCCAAGTGCTACGGCGGCGACATCACCCGCAAGCGCAAGCTCCTCGAGAAGCAGAAGGAGGGAAAGAAGCGAATGAAGCAGGTCGGCTCGGTGGAGATCCCGCAGGAAGCGTTTCTCGCGGTGCTGCAGGTCGACTGAGTGGCGGGATCGCTCGTTATTCAGACGAGCTTCCTGGGCGACGTCATTCTCACGACGCCGCTGATCGCCGAGCTCGCCAGGCGGGGGCCGGTCGACGTCCTTGCCACTCCCGTCGGCGCTACCGTGCTCGCCAACAATCCACACGTGCGCACGGTCCTGCGCTACGACAAGCGCGGCACCTACGGCTCCGCGCTCGGGTTGTGGCATACCGTGAAGGAGATCCATAACCGTCGCCCCTACGACGCGGCGTATCTGGCGCAAGGTTCCTTTCGCAGCGGTCTGCTGGCGATGCTCACGGGCGCAAAGGAGCGGATAGGGTTCGCCAGCTCCACCGGTCGGGTGCTCTACACACGCCAGCTGCCATACCGGCCGGAGCGGCATCACGCCGAGCGTCTGTGGTCGCTGTCGATGTCGGAGTGCGCCGACCCGCCGACGCGGGATCAGATTCGTCCCCGGCTCTACCCGTCCGATGAGGATCGGGCGCACGTCGATTCCCTGCTTCGCCGCGCCGGCCTCGGATCGGAGCCGTTCGTGGCGCTCGCTCCGGGAAGCGCCTGGGGGACAAAGCGGTGGCCCTACTATCCGGAGCTGGCGGCGCGATTGGCGGAAGAATTCAGGATCGCCGTCGTCGGGTCCAATGCGGACGCCGCTCTCGCGCAGCAGATTATGGGCGCCGTGCCTGCCGGCGCCGCGATCGACGCGACCGGATCGCTGGGCCTGCTCGCCTCGGCGGAGCTGATCGGACGCGCCCAGGCGATCGTGACCAACGATTCGGCGCCCGAACATCTGGCGTCGGCGATGGGAACGCCGACCGTCACGGTGTTCGGGCCGACGGTTCCCGAGTTCGGATTCGGCCCGCTGGCGGAGAGGAAAGCGGTGGCGGGGCACGACGGTTTGAGCTGTCGTCCCTGTCATCGGCACGGCCCCCAGAAGTGTCCGCTCGGTCATTGGCGCTGCATGCGCGAGCTGACACCGGAGTACATCTCGAGCTTGCTGAGCGAAGTCATCAACCCACCGGTGCCCGTATGAGCGCGAAGGAGAAATACATAGTCGGGGTGGATCTCGGCGGTACCAACATCGTTGCCGGCGCGATGCCGATCGACGGCAGTCGCGAGATCGCCATGCACACCACGCCGACGCTGGCCGATGGCGGCGCCGGCGCGGTGGTGGACCGAATAGCGGGGATGATCGAAAAGGTCGTTGCCCAGACGATGGCGGAAACCGGCGCCAAGAAATCCGCCTTTCTCGGTGTCGGGATCGGCTCGCCTGGTCCGCTCGACAGGGAAAAAGGAATCGTCATCGTCACGCCGAATCTCGGCTGGAAGAATTTCCCCCTGCGCGACGAAATCTCGAGCCGGGTCAAGCTCGAGGCGACACTCGACAATGATGCCAACTGCGCGACACTGGGCGAATTCTGGTGCGGCGCGGCGGTCGGCGGTCGCAACGTCCTCGGCATGACCCTGGGCACTGGAATCGGCGGCGGGCTCATCCTCGAGGGGAAGCTCTATCACGGCGCATCGGACGTGGCGGGCGAGATCGGTCACACCACCATCGATTCCACCGGCCGCCGCTGCAAGTGCGGCAACTATGGATGCCTCGAGGCTTACGCGTCGGGGCCCGCCATCGCCGAGAGGGCGAGAGAGGCACTGCGCGGCGACGAGGGCGAGTCGATTCTGATCAGCATGGTCGATGGCGACCAGCGCAAGATCACGGCGGCGACCGTCTACGAAGCCGCGAAGCGGGGCGACCTGACGGCACGCGAGGTCGTGCGCGAAACGGCGCGGTTTCTCGGAGCCGGTGTCGCCAATCTCCTGAACATCTTCAATCCAGACACAGTGGTGCTGGCGGGCGGCGTAACCCAGGCGGGTGACGCGCTCTTCCAACCCCTGCGCGCGGAAGTGCGGCGCCGCGCGTTCAAGCCGGCGGTCCAGGCTTGCCGCATCGTGCCGGGCGCACTTCCGCTTTCCGCGGGCGTCGTCGGGGCGATCGCGGCATTCAAGCAACAGCATCTGGGCGAGCTGTAGCCGGATGAAACCGTGGCGGACCCGATGACGCGCAAGCGACGCGTCGGGGTAATGGGCAGCTTCGTGTGGGACGTGATCCACGGTCGCGACCCACGCGATGCGCCGGTGGAAGAATGGGGCGGCATCACCTACGCCCTTGGCGCGCTCGACGCCGCACTCCCCGCGGATTGGGAATTCGTGCCCATCCTCAAGGTGGGAAGCGATCTGGCGGATTCGGCGCGGCAGTTCGTGGCGAACCTCGATCGCGTCGCGCCGGACGCCGCGCCGATCGAAGTGCCGCAGCCGAACAATCGCGTCGCGCTTCATTATCTGAGTGACGAGCGCCGCTGCGAGCGGTTGAGCGGCGGCGTGCCCAAGTGGACATGGCTCGGGCTGAAGCCCCTGCTCACCAACCTCGACGCGCTTTACATCAATCTGATCAGCGGATTCGAGCTCGACCTCGAGACAGCGCAGCTGATACGCCAGCACTTTCGCGGCCCGATCTACTGCGATCTCCATTCCCTGCTGCTGGCCGTACAGCCCGATGGGATGCGAACGCTCCAGCGATTACCGAATCCGGCGGCATGGATGCGCTGCTTCGACTTCATCCAGGTGAACGAAGACGAGATGAGCATGATGGCCGGCGACCCGATGGCCCTGGCTGCGATCGCCCTGGCAGAGGGCGTTTCCTCCCTAACCGTCACGCTAGGAAGCCGCGGTGTGGTGTATTTTGCCGCGCCCGGGTTCGGGAAGCTCGGCGACATGAGGCGATCGCACATCGCGCCGGCGCCTGGTGCGATTCGCACGGCGCTCGTTCCGGCCAAGCCGCGTCGGCACAGCGGCCCGGGCGATCCGATCGGGTGCGGAGATGTCTGGGGCGCAACCTATTTCTCACGACTGCTGGCCGGTGATAAGTTAGACTCGGCAATCGACCGCGCATTGGACGCGGCTGCCAGGAACGTTGACCATCGCGGCGCCAGTGGGCTCGCGGACTACCTTCGCGGAGAGCTCAGCATCAAGTGACCACAGTCATCAACGTTCCGCATTCGCTCGAGGACAAGTCGTTCGAGCAGGTGCTGGATCAGGTCGCACCTCTGCCGCTGGACGAGAAGATCATCGTCGACACCAGGCATGCGCGCTGGGCATCCCCGTACGGGCTCACCGCTCTCCTGGCTCTGGCGCAGTCGCGCGCCGAGCGACCGATCCTCTACGTGCCCGAAGCCGAGAACGTCAGCAGCTACTGGTCGAGGATGGATTTCTTCAAGCACGCTGCCGAGCTGTACGAGCTGCAGGGGCGGGTGAAATCCACCAAAGCGAGCGAGACGAGCGTGCTTCTTGAGGTGACTTCGATCTCGAAGAGCGACGACGTCCACGACGTGGTGGACAAGATTCAGCAGCGGGCGCAGGACGCGCTGGTCAGGAACTTGAACCTCGACGCCAAGATCACCATGCGCTTCACCATGGCGTTGTCCGAAGTCTGCCAGAACATCGTCGAGCACGCCGGTCGCGGCGGATGGGTGGCGGTCCAGACCTACACCTGGCGGGTGCGGCTCGGTGGCAGAAAGGTCGTCGTCATCGCCGTCGCCGATCCCGGCATCGGATTCAGGCAATCCCTGGAGTCGGCCCCCGGATTTCAGAGACGCGACCGCTGGGACGATGGTCAGGCGTTGGAAGAGACCGTCATGAGGGGCGCATCCCGGTTCAGGGATCCCGGCAGAGGTCAAGGCCTTGCCGGAGTGAGGCGGTTTGTGGGAAACTGGGATGGCAAGCTTTCCATCCGCAGCGGTACCGCCCGCATCGCCGTGCTGCCCAAGGGCGATTGGGACGAGGACGAGCCGCTGGAGGAAAATCTCTCATTTTTTCCAGGCGCCCAGGTGCAGATAACGATTCCGGAGCGGGTGGCGTGATCAATCACATCGACGTGAGCTCGATGCTGCGCAAGAGCGTGTGCGAGCTCTACTCGAATCTCGTGACCCGTCCCACCGGAGCAGCTGTCCGCTGCGAGATCGAGCAGGAGCTCGACCGGATCGGAGACCGGGCCCTGACCGTGATCGACTTCTCCCATGTCGGGCTGCTGGACTTTTCCTGCGCCGACGAGATCGTCGCCAAGCTTCTTCTCCAGTACGTCAGCGTCGACGCCCCGCGTCGCGAAGTCTATTTCCTGTTTCGCGGCATCAGCGAGTCCCACATGGAGGCTATCGAGGCGGTGCTGGAGCGCCACAAGCTCGCCCTGGTGACGGAGCACAGCGACGGCGAATCGCGGCTGGCCGGCATCATCGATCTGCAAGAGCGCCGCGCCTGGGAGACAATCGCCCAGCTCGGCGCCGGCGCCAGCGCCGATGTCGCCGACGCGATCGGTCTGTCGCGCGACGACGCCGAGCGAACGCTCGACAAGCTGTGGCGCCGGCGGCTGCTGATTCGACACGATCACGGCTACGTCGCCGTCGGCAGCGCCAGTACCTCCGGCCCGATGAGACTCGACTCATGATGGAAGGGTTCCAGCCCTGGCTGCTGGTGACCCAATACATCGCGACGAAAACCGGCGATCCGGATCGAGGGCCGCTGATCCGGCTGCATCCGTCGGAGGCGCGCAGGCGCCTGCTCGAGGATGGCGAGCTCGTCTGGGTCTATGGACCGAGACGTCACGAGCTGGCGGTGTTGGTCGTCGATGATACGGTGAGCCCGGGAAACGTCGTCGCCCGCGACGTCCTCGGCGTGGCGCCCGCGGAAATCGTCCGCGTGGTGAAACACGATTTCGACGCTGGGCGCAGCACCCGCAACCTCGGATAGGGAGAGCTCTTGGCAGAAGTGACACGCAAGCCGGGACTGTCGACAACGGCTATTCACGGCGGCGCGCCACAGCCACGACCGGGAGAGGGCGTCAGCGCGCCGCTCGTCCAATCGGTCAACTACGTCCAGGAGACCGGCACGAGCGAGAATCTCCTGTACACGCGCTACGGCAACACTCCCAACGCCGAGCGGGTCCAGCAGCGCCTGGCACTTCTCGAAGGATCCGAAGCCGCGCTGGTGCTGTCGAGCGGAATGGGGGCAACGGCCTGCGCGATGCTGGCACTGCTGCGCTCCGGAGACCATCTGATCACCAGCTCGTGGATCTACGGCGGGACGCGCAAGCTTTTCACCGAAGACCTGCCCGGCATGGGGATCGAAGTCACTTTCGTGAATCCCATGGAGCCGCGCGCGTGGCGGAAAGGTCTGCGCAAGAACACCCGGGTGCTGTTTCTGGAGTCGCCGGTGAATCCGACCTGCAGAGTGCTGGAGCTCAACTCACTCCAGAGCCTGGCTCACTCGGAGGGCATCGCGCTGGTGGTCGACTCGACCTTCGCGAGTCCGGTGAACTTCCGGCCGATCGAGCACGGCGTCGACGTCGTCATTCACTCGGCGACGAAATACCTGAACGGCCACCACGACATCCTGTCCGGAGTCGTGTGCGGCAATGAGCCGTTCATCGACGAAGTGCGGCGCAAGATGATGGTGTGGGGTCAGGCTCCCGATCCGTTCGCCTGCTGGCTGCTGGAGCGCGGCCTCAAGACGATCGACGTACGGGTGAAGCGGCAGAACGAGAGCGCGATGCGCATCGCCGAGTGGTGCTCGCGCCGGCCCGAAGTTGCCAAGGTGCACTACCCCGGCCTGCCGACCCACCCCGACCATGAGATCGCGAAAGCCATCCTCGACGGATTCGGGGGAATGCTGGGTATCGAGCTCAAGGGAGGAGGCCCGGCGGCGGTGCGGTTCGCGCGCGCGCTCAAGGTTTTCTCCTATGCATCGAGCCTCGGCGGCACCGAATCGCTGGTGATCGAGCCGCGTTACAGCTCGCACGAGCACCTCTCACCCGACGAGCGCGCGCGGATCGGAATTCCGGACGGCTTCCTCAGGGTGAGCGTCGGGATCGAGAACGTCGAAGATCTCATAGCAGACATAGAGCAGGCGCTTCAGCAGTAGATGATCCGCCTCACCGACGTCTTCAAGGAATACCCGAGGTCGGGTGTGGCGCTGGCGCACGCTGCGTTCGAGGTGCGCAAGGGCGAGTTCGTCTTCCTCACCGGACCCAGCGGATCCGGAAAGACCACCATCCTCCGAATGCTTTACATGGAGGATCGCCCGACGTCGGGCGAAGTCTGGATCAACGGCGTCAGCTCGAAGAATGCCAGCGGGCGGGAGATCTCGCGGCTGCGCCGGCGCATCGGAATCGTGTTTCAGGATTTCCGCTTGCTCGAGGATCGCACCGCCGAAGCGAACATCAGGTTTGCGCTCGAGGTGACGGGCGCCCCGAAGGCGACGATTCGGTCCAAGGTCGCGCGCGTGCTGACGCAGGTCGGTCTGGCCTCGAAGGCGACCAGCTTCCCGCGCGAGCTGTCGGGCGGCGAGCAGCAGCGGGTGGCGATCGCGCGCGCCCTGATCAACGACCCCTTCGTGCTGATCGCCGACGAGCCCACTGGAAATCTCGACGAGCGGGCGACGCGCGGCGTCTTTCAGCTGCTCCGCGACATCAACGCTTCGGGCACGGCAGTGATCATGGCCACCCACGACCTCGATCTGGTTCGCCGGTCAGAGTACCGGACGATCGAGCTCAATCACGGGCGGGTGGTCTTCGATTCCTCGGTTTCGCCGGCCTCGGCACGACCGCTCGACGATGCGTTCGAGGACGAGCCGGTTGGGCCGTCGGAGACGGCGAGGTGAGGTCCGCCCGTGAGGCAGTGACGGCATCGCGCCGCTCTCCTTTGCTGAGCGCGCTGGGGGTGGTGACCATCGCCTTTTCCCTTTTCGCCTTCGGCCTGTTCGGCCTCGTCGCCGTCAACATCCGCCGCGCGCTCGATCAGGTGTCCGAGCGTGTCGAAGTCCGCGCGTTCCTGAGCGACAGCGCCGACATCGAGCAGGTGGCGGCTGCGATGAAGGACATCGGCGAATTCCCCGAAGTTCTTCGGGTAGACTATGTGTCCCAGGAGAACGCGCTGGAGCGAGCCCGGAAGGAGATGGGCGAGTTCGCCGACGTGTTCGAGGCCGGGGTTCTGCCGGCGTCGATCGAAGTCCATCTTCGCCCGGGAATGCGCAGTCCCACCATCGTGAAATCCGTCGCCGACAAGATCAGGACTTATCACTTCGTCGACGATGTGCGGTACGGGGAAGAGTGGGTCGAAAAACTTTACCGGCTGCGCAACATCGCGACGGTCGCCGGCATCGTGCTGGGCATCGCCTTCGCCGCCGTAGCAGTGATCATCATTGGCGCGACCATTCGCATGACCGTGCTGGCGCGCGCCAAGGAGATCTCGATCATGCGACTGGTGGGCGCGACCGACATGTTCATCCGTCTGCCCTTCCTGATCGACGGGCTCGTGAAAGGTGTGCTGGGCGGCTTGCTGGCGCTGTTGTTCGTCTGGGTCACCAACAGGGTGGTCAACGAATATTTCATGCAGACGATCTTCTTCGACCGCGAGCTGATATTCCTGGGCGTCGTCGGCGGCGCGGTGATCGGCGTGCTCGGCAGTCTGGTTTCAGTGGGGAGGCACCTACGCCGGGTTTGATCAGAGCGTCGGGCCGCATCGCAGTCTGCGCGCTGCTCTTTTCCGCCCCCCTGTTCGCCCAGCAGACCGACAACGCCGAGGCGCGGATCAACGCGCAGCGTGACGAGCTGGCGCGCATCCGCGCCGAGCGCGACGAGCTGGAGGCGAAGATGAGCGGGCTGCAGAACACCGCCCACGAGCTGCGAGACGAAGTGAATCTGCTCGACAAGCAGCACGACGCCACCGCGCGGATGGTGAAATCACTGGACAAGCAGCTCGTCGCCATAACCGACGAAGTTCAGACGACGACTTCGGACCTCCAGAACTCGGAGCGCGAGGCATCGATCAAGCGCGCGGTCCTGCAGCGCCGGCTGGTCGAGATCTACAAGAGGGGCCCACTTTATCCGGCCGAAGTCCTTTTCTCGGCGCAGTCGGTGGGACAGCTGGTCGCGCGCTACAAATACCTCCATTTGCTGGCGCTGCGTGACAAGGGACTGGTGCAGCGGCTGGACGAGCTGCACACCAGGATCGAGGCACAGCAGATCCAGCTAGTGCGGCTGCAGAGCAGCGTCGCCGAAAATCGGTCGCAGAAGGAGCAGGAGGCGGCGCGTCTCGCCGATCTGGAGCGCCAGCAGGCTACGAATCTGGCGCAGGTGCAGCAGGACACCAGGCGCACCAAAGCGCGACTGGCCGAGCTGGAGAAGAGCGAAGCGCGCATGAACAGCCTCATCGCCGCATTCGAGGCCGAGCGCAGACGCGCGAGCGGGCGGGCCGGCACGGCGCCGGCGTCGGCGAGCTCGATCCGCACGACCGACATCGGCCGGCTCGACTGGCCCGTGAACGGCACCTTCCTCTACCGGTTCGGCCGCTTCGTCAATCCGAACAACACCACCACCCGGTGGAATGGGATCGGAATCGGCGCGGCGCTGGGGACGCCGGTGAAGTCGGTTTCAGCCGGGACGGTCGCCTACGCCGGACAGATGGGAACGTACGGCAACACCGTGATCCTCGAGCACGGCGGCGGCGATTACTCGGTTTACGGATCCCTCGACAAGATCGCGGTGCGCAAAGGATCCCGGGTGATCAAGGGCCAGACGATCGGCACGGTAGGCGTCAGCGATCCGGCGATCGGCCCGCATCTGCATTTCGAGATCAGGCGAGGGGGGCCGGCGGTGGATCCGGCGGAGTGGTTGAGGGCCGTCCGGTAGGACTAACGGCGGCAGGGCTCTACTCGCATGCAAGCGTGCCGGGCTCTACTCGCATTCAGCCGTAACGCGGTAAGGGGTGGGGGTAGCGTGGTTACCTGGTACCGGAGTACTGCGTTGCGATCCTTCTGTGCGTGTCGTTTCCGGTAACCGGGACCCGTGCTACCCCCACCCCTTACCGCGTTACGGTTGGACGCGTGTAGAACCCTGCCGCCGTTAGTCCTCAGTTCTCACTCGCCCCTGCGGTACGGTTGAATGCGAGAGCCCTGCCTAGAGCAGAGTCCCGTGGAGCACCATAAACGCCACCGAGAAATAGATCACGAGCCCGGTCACATCGACCAGCGTGGCGACGAAGGGGGCGGAGGCGCTGGCGGGGTCGAAGCCGATGCGTTTGAGAAGGAAGGGGAGCATCGAGCCGGCGAGAGAGCCGAAAGCGACAATTCCTATGAGGGCAAAACCGACGGCGACGGCGAGCAGGAAATAGTGGGGGCCGTAGCTGAAGATGTGCAGGTTCTGCCAGAGCACTATGCGCGTGAAGCCGATCACGCCGAGGATCACGCCGAGGACGAGGCCCGTGGGCAGCTCGCGGAGAGCTATTCTCCACCAGTCGCGCAGCTTCAGCTCCTGGAGCGCGAGGGCACGAATTACGAGTGACGTGGCCTGAGAGCCGGAATTGCCGCCCGAGCTCATGACCAGAGGAATGAACATGGCCAGCACCGCGGCGCGCTCGATCTCGCCCTGAAACCGTTGCATCGCCGTGGCGGTGAGCATCTCGCTCAGGAAAAGCGCGCACAGCCAGCCGGCGCGCTTCTTTATCATCTGCCCGAATCCGATCTCCATATACGGAGCGTCGAGGGCTTCCATACCGCCGAATCGCTGCACGTCTTCGGTGGTTTCTTCGACCAGCGCATCGATCACGTCGTCGACCGTGACGATGCCGAGCATTCTCCGCTGGGGGTCGACGACGGGGATGGCGAGGAGGTTGTACTTGGATATCAGCCGCGCCGCTTCCTCCCGGTCCATCTCGGGCGGAACGGTCAGTGGTGAGCGATGACTACCGACGTCCAGAACGTTCTCTTCGCGGGCCGAGATCATGAGCTCGCGCAGCGACACGACTCGCACCAGTGCCTGCGTCTCGGGGTCGACGACATAAATGGCGTAGACCGTTTCCTTGCGCCCACCGACTTCGGCGATCAGCGCCAGGGCCTGCGCGACATCCCAGTTCGACGGGACGCTGACGTACTCGGTGGTCATGATGCCGCCCGTCGTTTCGGGCGGGTACGTGAGGAGCTTTTTCAGAGATGCGCGTGTCGCCTCGCTGACCGTCGCCAGCAGCTTCGGCCGCTCCTCGACCGGCACTTCTCTGAAAAGATCCGCCTGCTGGTCGGCGGACATCGCCTCAATCAGGGGCCCGACCTTTCGGGGCTCGATGCGCTGGATGATGGCGCAGCGGTGGCGGGTCAGCTCGGGCTCGTCGAATACCTGGACCGCCAGCTCGAACGAGAGCGACGCCATCACTTTGGCCGCCGCCTCGGGCGGCAGCTCTCGCAGCGCTTCGGCGATGTCGGCCGCGCGCAGCTCGCCGAGCGCTTCCTGAAGCTCCTCGGGATCGGTGTGGACGAGATAAAGGAGCTGCGCGACGGTTTGGGGAGGTATGTCAAGCATCTTTGTATTCAGCGAAAAAGGACGGGTCCAGTAAACTCCAGTGAAACCAAATGGGTCCAACCATCGTCAAGCGATGGGCTTGGCCGGCGAACGTGCCCGGTTATATTTCGCGGGCATCTCTACCACAGGAAACGACACAGTGGGTAGACGCGTTTCGAAGTTTCTGCGTGGATGGATATTCTTAGCGGGCCTGGCACAAGCGGTTTTGCCTGGCGTCGTCGGGATCATCGACGCGTCCGCGGATGGAAATGCCGTATCGGCGGCGATTCGTCCCCACATCGAATCGCATGGAACGCCGAAGTGCCCCCGCGTCCACCAGGAAGAGACTTGCGCCCTCTGTCAGTTCGTGTCGGGCGTTCTGGCGGTCGCCGCCAAATCGCCCCCTCCCCCGCCGACAAGATCCCACTCCGGTGAGATCAGCCGCTGCGTTCCGCCCGTCTCCGAGCGGCTCGCTACCGGCGCACCCAGCCTTCCCCGCGCGCCTCCAGCCGTAGCATAACGCCCGGCGAGCACCGCTCGTCGCGTCAGCATTTGCGCTCGCCGATGACGACTCATCGGCGATTCACGGCAGTCCAAAAACAAACAAAACGAGGCCTCTCATGCGCTTTTTCACAAGGCGACGTAGCCGCGCGGTCGCGCGTGCGACATTTCTTGCCGCCAGCCTGTTGTTAATTCTGTCTTCGCCGGCTTCCGCCAAGCCGGCCCATCTGGTGAACGCCGACATCGCCGGAGTCGTGACCGATTCGGCGAGCGGCCAGCCGCTCCCATCCTCCGAAGTGAGTCTCATGCGGGGGACTGAGATCGTGTCCAACGCATCTACGGACGCTTTCGGACGCTACACGATTCATAACATCTCTCCCGGCGACTATACCATCACCGCACGCTTTCTCGGCTTCGGGCCGCAATCGAAGTCAGTCACTGTCGGCGACAGTCCGGCCGATCTACACGTCGACTTCACACTCCACGCCGTCGCGGTGAGCCTTCAGAGTGTGAGCGTCACCGCGTCAGTGCCGTTGGCCGTCGACACCCGGACCGGTGACCAACGCTTCAAGCAGGACCAGTATCACGGATCCCCGAGCAACACCACGTCCCAGATTCTGCAGCAGTCCATTGCCGGCGCCGCCCGCGCGCCAACTGGCGAAGTCCACATTCGCGGTCAACACGCCGAATACACCTACTACGTCGATGGCGTGCCGGTCCCCGCGGGAATATCTGGGAGCCTCAATGAGCTGTTCGAGCCCGCGGTGGTGAACGAGATCGATTTCATCACCGGGGGATGGGACGCGGAGTACGGCAACAAGAACGCGGCGGTGGTGAACATCACCACCCGGATACCGGCTGGTGGACTGCATTACAACCTCAACGGATTCGCAGGCAATTACAACACCCTCGGCCAGGGTCTGAGCGCCAGCACCAACGCCGGAAAGCTCGGCTACTTCTTCTCCGGTTCGCACCAAACCACCGACATGCGCCGGGAGCCGGTCATCCTCGACCCATCCTCGAACGACATCGAGAACTTCCACAACCACGGCGAGGACTGGTATGGGTTCGGCAAGGTCCAGTTCACTCCTGGTCTGAATGACGTCGTCAACCTCGACCTAAATTTGTCGCAGACGAAGTTCCAGGTTCCTTTCGACACCACCGGGAACGTCCAGCAGGATGACAATCAGCGCGACGTCAACGGCTTCGTCAATCTGGGCTGGCGCCATCAGTTCGCTGGGCCGGAGTACACCGGCGGAGGAAGCGCGGCCAATGCGGGCGGGGCACCCGAGCTGTTTCTCGGAACGTTCTATCGCCACGGTGGACTCCGCTACACGCCGGGGACGAACGACGACCCCCAGTTCGTTTTCTTCCCGGACACCACTCACCGCAACATTCGAGAGGATCGCAACTTCAATTCTCTCGGAGTGAAGGTGGATTACTCCATACATCCCGCGCACGAGCTCGAGCTCAAGTTTGGAACCCTGTCGAGCATCACCCGCGGCCGGGAAGACTTTTCTACGGAAGACGCGGCAGGCAATCCCGGGCCGGCGTCGAATTCGGCCTTGAAGGGGTGGGACGCCGGCGGGTACGCCCAGATCGCCTACTCACCGGTCGAGCAGTTCGAGGTCAGAACAGGAGTGCGCTACGACGCGCACAACGCTCCGTTCGCCGGTACCCAGACGCAGCTGAGTCCGCGAATCCGTCTCAATTTTTTCCCGAACGCGTCGAATACTCTCTATCTGTATTACGGGCGCTTGTTCCTGCCAACGAACGTTGAGGATCTCCGCGCGATCACCAGTGTTTCGCAGGGCGGAGTGGCCACCGCACCCACCCTTCCCGAGCGGGATCATTTCTACGAAGCGGGTTACGTGCACCGCTTCCCGTTTGGCCTGGTCTCCAAGTTCTCAGGCTATTACAAGCAGAGCAGTCCGGGGATCGACGACAACACGGTACCTGGATCGGCGATCGTGACATCGGTGAACATAGCGCAAGTGAAGATCACCGGCGTCGAGACCGCGCAGGAGATCCGGCCCCCGGGGCCATTCTCTGCCTATCTCAATGTCGCGCTAAATCATGCGTATGGTCACGGACCCATCACGGGGGGGTTCTTCCCCACCGACGAGCCGCAAGGTTTCTTTGACCTCGATCACGACCAGAGGCTGAGCGTGCTCGGGTCAGCCACCTATTCGCTCAGTCGCGGCTATGCGGGTCTGACGGGCACGTACGGCTCGGGACTCACCAACGGCGTCGACCCGTCGTCGTGCTCGTGCAGTTACGGGACCGGCCTGTTCGACTTCAACCAGGGAATCAAGGTGAAGCCAAGCTTCATTCTGGACGCAAGCACCGGCTTCTCATTCCCGTTTGGACGCGCGCTGGTGAGACCCGAGCTTTACGTCAACAACGTGCTGGACAAGAGATATCTGTTGAAAGGCGCGTTCTTCAGCGGCGCCTCGGTTGGTCGGCCGCGGATGTTTCAGATCCGCCTCAACATCACGCAATGATCTGCGCATGAGATACGCCGTTTTAACAATCGCCGCGGGGCTGGGACTCGCCCGCGGCGCCCTCGCCCAGGTTTCATATCGGAATCTGGACGCGGGATTCCCCGTGCGGGTGGAAGACGCAACTCCCACGGAGCGGTACGCGTTGGATATGGATTTCCTGAATTTCCGCTACGACGAGCTGTCAGACCTCCGAAACCGATTTCAGTACGAGCCCAGGGTCTCGTACGGGATACTTCCCCGCACCGAGATGTGGATCCGCTTGCCGGTCTATTACCGCGAGCGTACTGTGACGCCACGCAGTGGTGTGGCGGGCGTGGGTGTCGGCGGCATGTACGAGCTCAAGCTCGAGAGCCTCAATCTTCCCGCACTCGCTGTCGAGAGCGAAGTGTTCAAGCCGACAGGGCCCAGCGCTCTTCCCACTTCGTACTCGGTGAAGGCGCTGCTCACCCGCAGTTTTGCACCGGGCCGTATCCATCTCAATGCCAGTATTGCGACTTACGCGCTGCGAGTGGGGCCGTCCCTCATAGTCAGCTGCGGGAAGGCCGCCCCGGGATCGACGTGCGATGGCGGCCAACCGCTGCCGCCGATCGACGGACCGTGTGATGTCGCAAGCTCCGACGCGCTGCACGCGTCATTCATGTGCGCCGCACCGCAGCCGGCGTCGCTGGTGTCGGCGCAACAGGCGCTGCCCGGACAGGTGCAGACCCACGATCACTGGTTCCTCGGCGGTGGCATCGACAAGGCGTTTCCGCTGTCGTCGACCGTGGTGGTAGCCGACTTTTTCGCCGAGAAGTTCGAGGGCATCGGACGCAAGACCGATCTAACCTCGGAGGTCGGCGTACGACATCAGCTCACTCCGCAGGTAGTGATCGGTGGCGCGCTGGGCCGCCATTTTCGCGGCGCCGGCTTCTCGACGTTCCTCGTGGCGGGACTGACCTATACGCGGGCGCTGCAGCCATGACCCTGCGGAATGCGATTGCGTCGGCTCTGCTGGGCGGCCTGTCGGCCTGTGCGACGGGACGTGTCCCGCACTCGAACGCCTATTACGATCAGCAGTATTTGTCCGCCCCCTACAACTGGGCCTTTCGCAGCCGGTTCCCCACGGTCGACGCTCTGTTCAACGCCTTTGACTATGGTCACGCCAAGCTGTACGAAACGCTCTGGCGCGACCCCAACGTGTCGCCCGACAGACTCGATCAAAGGGAATTCCGTTTCATCACGCGCAGCCTGTTGCGGAATCCTCCGCCGGTTCCGCTCGACGAGAGCGCGATCGCACCCGATTGGGAGAAGCTCGCGCCGGAAATCGCGATGATGTTCGACTGGGCGCACATCCTCCATCGCCAGATCTACGACGTATGGGCGGACGATCGGATTCCCGTCGACCAGAAGGATGCGCAGGTGGCGCGGCTGGTTCGGTACTACAAGTCGCGCCCCGCGCTGGCCTTTAGCTCCAGTCCGAAGAACATGAACCTGATGGAGGGCCAATCGTACTCGCTGTCCTTTCGCAAGCGATTCCCAACGTATAACGGACTCATCTGGTCCTACCACTGGCTCCAGATGACACTCTACGAGGCACTCCTCTCCTCGAGCGACCCCGCGTTGAGGCGCGAGAACCTCGACGCAGTCGTCGCTCGCTTCTGGCAAATGATCGACAGCGCTCCGGCCAGTCTTCCGCGCTCGATGCCACTCGCGCCCGCGATTGCGCCGATGTTCTCAACCAGGTACCCGGAAGCGGCAATCATCTTCGACAACCTGCACTCGCTGCACGACGTCGTGTCGGACATTCTCGCCGACCCGGCGATTCCCCGCACGCAAAAGCGCGCGTGGCTGCTGGACGCCGCGGCCCGCTATCGCGACGATGCGTCCTCAGTGGTGAGCGTCGAGGACTGGAAGGCAATGGCAAACGCGATGGGGCTCGACAACATGGGAGGCCCTGCGCCCGTCAAACCTCCAGATGATCATTAGCCCGCGCCACCATGACGTACAAGACGGGCATCAGAAGCACCCCAATCAGCAGCCTGGAAAACAACCCGCCCACGATCACCAGCGCGAACGGCCGCTGGGAATCCGAGCCGACAGTCTTCGAGAGCGCCGCCGGAAGCAAGCCGAGCGCGGCAACGAGCGCTGTCATCATGATGGGGCGCAAGCGCAAGAGTGCGGCAGATCGAGTGGCCTCAACAATGTTGGCCCCACTCAGTCGTAGCTCGTTCGCGTAGGAGATGTATACGACCGCCGTCTGAACCGAGACGCCGAAGAGCGCAAGAAACCCGATTCCTGACGAGACCGAGAACGGCGTGTTCGTGATGGCGAGGGCAAGGACCCCGCCGATGGGCGCCGACACGATTACGCCCGCGACCGTTATGAACGGGAACGCAAAGTTTCCGTAGAGCCCGAACAGCAGCACGAAGATGAATGCAAGTGTAAGAGGGACCACGACGGCGAGCTGTTTCCGGGATGACGTATACTCCTCATATTCGCCGCCCCATACGGCGCGGTAACCGGGCGGCATCTTCACCTGGGCAGCCACCCTTTTTCGCGCGTCGTTCACCGCGCCGGCAAGATCCCGACCCTCGACCGAGTACTGGACACCGATGTAGCGTGAGTTGTCCTGCCGGTAAATGAACGAGGCGCCGCTGGCGACCTGGATGTTGGCGACCTCTCTGAGGGGAACCTGGCCGCCCGATGGCGTGGAGATGAGAATATTCCCGATCTGTTCTGGAGTCTGGCGGAACTGGGGCTCCAGGCGCACGACGAGGTCGAACAGACGCTCTCCCTGCACCACTTGAGTCGCCGCGGTGCCCCCAACCGCTGCTTCAATCAGAGCGTTCACATCTCCCACGTTCAACCCGTATTGCGCGATTTTGGCGCGGTCAATCGCCACCGTCAGACTCGGCTGACCAAGCTCCTGAACGAGCGTGATCTCCTTGATTCCGTCGACCTGCGAGAGAACGCGTTTTATCTCGGCACCCTTCTGCTCGAGCACGTTCAGATCCGAACCGAAGATTTTCACATCCAGGGCGCTCTTCAAACCGGTCTCGGCTTCGTCGACGGCATCTTCCGCCGGCTGGGTGTAGTTGAAGGTCACTCCGGGGAACCCAATGAGCTTCCGGTTGATCGCCTCAGTCAGCTCGGCCTTGGTGTGATAGAGGCCGTGCCATTGAGAGTACGGTTTGAGGCCGACATAGAACTCGGCGTTGAAGAATCCGGTCGGATCGGTCGCATCGTCAGGACGCCCGTGCTCGGACGCGACGTCCGTGACCTCGGGAAAGGACCTGAGGATCGCGCGAATCTGGGGAACGATGCGTGAAGACTCCTCGAACGAAATCGTATACGGCATCGTCGCCCTCACCCACAGGGCGCCTTCGTCCAGATGCGGCATGAATTCGGCCCCGAGAGCCATCGCGATCAGTACAGACAGGACAAAAACGGCTATCGAGCCAAGAACCGTCTCTTTCCGGTGAGCGAGCGACCAGTCGAGCGCGCGGGTGTACCTGGCGAGGATCCATTCGAAGCCCGCGTTCCGTTTCTCCGTCACACCGCGACGCAGCACCCAGGCCGCCAACACCGGAACAACCGTCAGGGTCAGGATCAGGGCGCCGATCAATGCGAAGATCGTCGTGTCGGCCATCGGAGCGAAGAGACGGCCCGAGGGACCGGAAAGCACGTAGATCGGAAGAAACCCGGCGATAATGACAGCGATCGCGTAGACGATGGGCCGGTCGACCTCGGCCGCGGCCGCCGCAATGACAGCCTTGATCGAGTACGGCTTACCTTGGCGGCGGGCGAGCTGCCGATGGATATTCTCGACCATCACCACCGCACCATCCACGAGAATGCCGAAATCGATGGCGCCGATCGAAAGCAGGTTGGCCG
>DASXGU010000174.1:0-11292 GCA_036488915.1 Gemmatimonadaceae bacterium
CACTGGCTCAAATCGATCCAGCTTCGCGTATCCGATCGTCGACCCCTTCGACAACACGCGCCAATCGCGGTCGACGGCGCCGTAGAGCGTATATCGCGCGACATGCTGTCCGCGGGTGATGTCTTCCTCAAGTCGCGCCAGTCCGATGGTCGTCCGATGACCCAGATCCAGCTCGACCTCGGCGCTGCCGGCTGCGCTCGACACCGACGTGCGCCGCGCATTCCTCCCCACTTCGTTCTCACGCAGCGACTCCAGTCGCGCGCGGAAGCCAGCCAGGCGCGACACATCCGTCGGATGAAGCAGCCCCTCGCGCGTCGGCGGAACGTTGAGCAGCAGCTTTCCGTTCCGCCCCACTGACGAGAAGTAGAGATTCTCGAGATTGTCGACGGTACGAACCCGCTCATCCTCGGCCGGATGATAGAACCAGCCCGGCCGAATCGAGACGTCGACTTCTGCCGGTCGCCAAGCCGTGCCGGCGCGGTCGCCGTGCTGCAGTGCGTCGGTGACGCCCGGCGCGTCCTGACCGGGGAATGTCACGATGTCCGGGTTCACGCTCGACCAGTTCGGATCGCCGGCCGTCCCTTTCTCGTTGCCACACCAGCGAACGTCCGGCCCGGCATCGGAGAACATCACGGCATTCGGCTGCAGCCGTCGCACCAGACCGAAGAATCGCGGCCAATCGTAGACCTGGCGCTTTCCGTTCGGCCCCTCACCGTTGGCGCCATCGAACCACGCCTCGGCAATCGGACCGTACTGCGTCAGCAGCTCCGTGAGCTGATCGCAGTAGAGATCGTTGTACCTGGCCGAGTCTCCGTACGCAGGATTGTTGCGATCCCAGGGCGAGAGATACAGTCCCGCCTTCAATCCCTCAGCGCGGGCGGCGTCGACGAACTCGCGGACGACGTCGCCGTGGCCCGAGCGCCATTGACTGGCCGCAACGGAATGGGCGGTCGTCTTCGTCGGCCACAGACAGAAGCCATCGTGATGCTTGGCGGTGAGAATGAGGGCCCGCGCGCCCGCCTTTCTTCCGGCGCGCGCCCACTGCCTCGCATCCAGCGCCGTTGGCGAGAAGATCGACGGATCCTCGCGCCCGTCCCCCCACTCGCGATCCGTGAACGTGTTCATGCCAAAATGCAGAAACAGCGCAAACTCGTCCCTCTGCCACGCCAGCTGCGAGGGCGAGGGCAGCGGCCGAGGTGGTTGCGCGCCCACCAGCCCGCGTGCAGGGAGCGACGACGCTGCCAGCGCGCCGGCGGTTACCTGTAGAAAAGAGCGACGGTTCAAGCTCGAAACGGAGGGTGGAGGGGCAAGAGTAACTGATTGACCAATCGGGCGGGAGGCGCCAGGGACAAGAGCCACAAGGCGAGGGGTAAACCACGTCATTTGCCCCTGCCTCCCCGTTTCGGCCTACCTCCTTCGATTCCTGACGAGCGTCCCGGGCGTCACCCCGAACTCCCGCTTGAAGAACCTCGTGAAGTGGGACTGATCCGCGAATCCCGCCCGCTGCGCGACGTCGGCCAGCGAGCGATTCTCCTCGTCCAGCATGTGGCGCGAGCGCTCCAGCCTGAGGCGGAGGACGTAGCGGTGCGGCGGCAGGCCGAAGCTCTCGCGAAACGCGCGGGCGAAGTGCGCGGCGGAAAGCCCCACCTGCGCGGCGAGAAATTGCACCGACATGTTGGAGTTCAGATTCTCGTGCATCAGCTCCAGCGCCCGACGCCGCGCCGCGCCCGACAATCCGCCGCGATGCCGCACGACGCCCGGCGTGCGGACGCCGGCGTGAAGCGACAGCTGGTGACTCATACCCGCCGCCAAGTGCTCGACGAAGCCAAGGCCGCTCGGGTTGCCCGCGTCCGACTCGGCGATCATAGCGCCAAGAATGTGTCCAATCTGCGAGCTGGCGATGCCATGACTGCGTCGCAGCTCCACCTGTCGCGGCTCCGTCTGATTTGACGAGAGTCTGCTGAAATAGAGCGGATCGATCGACATCCGTACGTAGCGGAAACTGCTGTTGATGCGGATTGAAATCGGCTCTCCGGCCGGGCAGACCCACGCCGTGCCGCGCCGAAGAACGAAGCGCTCGAACGGTCCCCGCTCGCCCTTGATCTCGAACATGACGGGCCGATCGTCGACATTCATCGACACGTAGTGATGCAGCCCGACCGCGTCATCGACGGAAGCGATGTTGTTTATTCCAGCCTCGAGCCGGAGACCCGGCCAATCGAGCTGCTGGGTGGTGACTACCTGTGGGTTGTCGCTGCGCAACGAGACTCGCCCCAGCGCCGACGCCTGGGGAATGTTCATCTCGACGAGCTGCCGTTTCACGTTCTGCACAATGCGTCCTCGGATGTGTCTGCCGTGAAAAACATGGGCGACCACCCGCGCGCGCAATGCTCAACGTGCGATGTCGATAAGGTCTGACGGGAAAGGTTCGATTTGTCTTACAGGCATACAGCGGCTGGCCGGAAAAACGCCGGCAGATGGTGTCGAAGCGTTCGGGCGTCAGTAATACGAGAACAGGGAGCTTGTCTGGATCACCCGGCCAATGTCGGGGCCGTTGTCGTAGGTGAACTGCCCCGTCTTCGACAGCGGCCTGTTTCGGGAATCGTAGGTGTAGGAATAGGTGATGCTGAAGTTGAGGCCGTCGCCCGTTCGCACCTGCGTGCCCGGATTGCCCTTCTGCAGCTGCACCCCGGGAAGGAGCACCAGGTGGTCGAAGAACTCGTCATGAATGAGCGCGAACCCGTCGACGTTGATGCCAGTGTCGTATTGGGCGTACCGGTCCACGAAGGTGGCCTCCGTTTGGTGGCCGTCGATCGCCGGCAAGTGCTCCGTCAGCTCGACGAGGTTCCCCTCGGCGTCGTACGTCATCGCCATCGTCTTCTCGAGAACGAAGACGCCGCCCAACAGACGTGAGCGCTCCAGGGTGACCAGCTTCGACCCGGAGTACGTCAGCGACACCCGCGCGTACTCGACTCCCATCGAATCGACGTAGCCGACTTCGGCCGCTCTGCCGGCGTTGTCGTACGAGTAGACGAGGCGGTCGTTGTTGGCGAGGATGCTGCTCCGGACCTCGCTCAACCGGTTGGCGGCGTAGTGATAGTCGTACACGTAAAACCCGGACGCGTAGGACACGTTGATGACTCTGCCGTGCACGTCGTACTCGAAGTGGTAGAAGGGGGACGGCAAGGTCGCGATCTCCACGTCTTTGAGCAGCACCGTCGATACGGGTCCGTTGTCAGGCGGCGCGGTGTCGGTGCTGCACGCCGCGGCTCCTGCCGCGAGCAGCGCTATAAGGCCTCTACGAGCGATCATCAGAGGATTCCATAAACCACTGCGACGATAAAGACCCACCTGGCAAAACCTTCACGGTTGTTCGACATGGCGACCGACCTGCTTGTATTCGGGTGATTGACTGATCCGGCTATCGACTGATAGCGAACACCGCCCAAAATGAATCCATCGGTCGACGTTGTATTGAACAAAGCGATTGGCAGCCGTTGGACGATTCTGCTCAGGGGCCGACGCCGGCGGGAGAAGCCGTTCGACACTGCCATTGCTCATCCGACGGTGGCGGGGAGAGATGTTACAAATTGCTGCGCTTGAGCACGGCCTTCACGAAGGAGGCCTTGCCGTCGATGTAGGCCTCCCTGTCCCGCGGAAAGCGCGCTGCCAGACCGTGCTTCAACGCGGCGTAGGCGTCGCGCAAATAGTTGTCGGCGCGGAGGCGATTCCGGAACGCCAGGTGATCCCGCCAGAACTGACTCCCGATGGCGGTCAGATGCACGTGATGGGATCTGGGCTCCCCGCGCCGGAAGAACTCCCGACCCGGAATGCCCGACTCTCCCCGATGGGCGTAGCCGGCGGTGACGAGCACCACGATGTACTGCTCCAGGGGCGCGTCACCCGGGTATCCGGCAAGAACATCGAGAATGGGCTTCGCCATCAGACCAGGAATGGCGGTGCTGCCCGTGTGCTCCAGTCTGGCTATCAGACCACTCGACGAGAAGAGAGTTCGCAGCCGTTCTGACTCCGCCGCAAAAAGCACCGGCCAGGCGGGATCATACGGAACAAGGCGGACGGTGCCGCTCTCCAGGCCCAGTGTCACGGAAGTTTATTCGCTCGTGCCGCCGTTGATCCGCCGGCTAACGCCCGAGACGCGCCCTCGCGGCGCGAGCCCTCGCCGCGAACGCCCTGGCGTCTTCCGCCGAGAAGCTCTCCATCAGCGGACCCTTGCCGATCTCGACATCGCGGAAGACTTCGTCGCCGTTCGCGCGCAGCAGCAGCAGCCTCCCATTCGCGTATCGCGCGTCGGCGAGGTCCCGCAGATGGTAGGCAATCCCATGGTCGAGCAGCGGCGTCAGGGCACCGAGCGTCATGCGCGCGAAAATTCGCCCGGCGGTGCTTTTGATGGTGTCGGTGGTCTCGTGCGAATTGAAGTGCGCCAGGCCGCGATCGGTCATCTGCGCGACAATCGTAGTGTCCATCAAGAGCAGCTGCGCCTGGCCGTCCCTGCTTACGATTGCGAAGCGCGCGTCATTGCTCCGCTCGCGATCCACGATGTGCGCCACCGAATCGGGCACGTGGACGTTGACGTGTATGGTGGTCGAGTCCTGGCCGCGCCCGACGCTGGGGCAGAGCGCGGCTAGCAGAACCAGACCTGATGTAATCAAACGGGCGACGTTCATTCGACACTCGCGTATGGGCTACCCGCCATACGCCGATGAACGCCGGAAGTTTCGCGGAAGTATCGCCTCAGCGCGAAAGGTTTGCCGGGTGCGAGTTCGACGTGATGAACCTGGCGATGTCCGCTTTGAGCTGCCGCGCCGACGGTTGATTGAGATACGCCATGTGACCGCTCTCGTAGTAATGGAATTCCACCCGGTCGCGATAAGTCTGGTCGTAGCCCAGATGATTGAAGGTGTACTCGGCGTTGGCGAACGGCGTCGCCATGTCGTAGTAGCCGGCCCCGACCATCACGTGCAGGTAAGGATCTTTGGCCATCGCCGTGCGCAGCGACTCGGTCTCGCTGGGATAGCTGGCGCCGAGGTTGGTGGCCCCGCCGAGACCGGCGTAGTCCCAGCTTCCGGCGTGGCCGCCCATGTAATACTGCAGATCGGTGGTATAGCCGAGATCGCTGTGCAGGTAGCGCATGAAGGCCGACATGAATGCGCCCGCCGGCGCGACGTCCGACGGATCGTAGTCCTGCCGCTGGCTGGACGCATTGCCGTTCAGCCCGATCATGCGGCTGTCGTAGCGTCCGACGGTCTCCCGCTCCCCGCGCAACAGCTCGGTGCGGTACACGCCGGGGTCGATGCGCAGATTCGTATTGAGCGCGAATTGCTGGGAGATCCCCGTCAGTCTCGCAAGTTGCTGCGCGACGGCGCCGCGCTCTGCTGCCGAGAGCGTATTGCCCTTGGCGAGCGCGGTGATGTAGTCGCCGAACGCGTAGTTCCGCGATTGCTGCACGACCTGCTCGAGGCTCAGCCCCTGCAGATCGGCGGGCAGCTTCTTGTGATACCAGGCGGTGGCTGTGTAAGTCGGCAGAAACGAGACGTACGCCAGATCGTTCGATGCGGCCGGCCGGATGTTCTGGAAGTCGAGCACCGTTCCCAGGAGCATGATGCCATTGAGCTCGATGCCTTCACTCTCCTGGAGCTCCGACGCCAGCCCGGCCGAGCGGAAGGTGCCGTAGCTCTCGCCGAACAGAAATTTCGGCGAGCCCCAGCGGTTGTACTTGTCGAGATAGTCGCGAATGAACTGGCCGAACATCTTGATGTCGTTGCTGGCGCCGGTGAAGTCGGTCGCCTTGACGCCGGGTGCCGGCCGCGAATAGCCCGTCATCATCGCGTCGACCTGAACGAGGTCGGTGACGTCGAGCGGGGAATATGGATTGTCGACGAGGTCGTACGGCGGCGCCGGCTGCGCCCCATTGGGCCCCATCTCGGGATGCCGCGGGCTCATGAGTCCCATGCTCAGCCAGATGGACGCCGAGCCCGGTCCGCCGTTGAAGAAAAATGTGATCGGCCTCGTCGACGGATCTGCCTGGTCGCGGCTGTACGATACGTAAAACACCGATCCCTTCGGCTTTCCCTCGTCGTCGCGAATCACCATTGTCCCGGCGCGGGCGACGTACGGCACGACCCTGCCGTCGATGTTCACAGTGTGCTTGGTGGTGGTGACTCGCTCGATCGCCGGAACCCCCGTGGAATCTCTCGGGCCTCCGACCGAGTCGCGGCCACCCCGCTGAGTCGTTTCCGGCCGCTGGGGCGGAGCGGCTGGCGGGCGCTGAGCGACGGCGAAGCTGGTAGAGATCAGCGAAGAGACGGCGACGAGGGTCAGGGTGCGAAGCATCGATGGGGTTTCCTGCTGTGTGGGTGGTCTGTCGGCTCGTAGGCGGTCGAAAAAACGGTCTATTTCAAGTTAATCGGGATGAACAGCGAGTCTGGGCAACGATCGACACGGTCGCGCATTGGAGGACGCCTATGCTCAGTTCGTCCGCAGCGGTCGCGCCAACGCGCGGTCCCACTCCGCCAGCGCCGGCTTTGGGTTGAAATTCACATCGACCAGACCGAGCTGGCCGAAGAGCGACAGGATCGACCCCGGCGGCGCCGGATACGAGCTGAGATCCAGATCCGTGAAACTGATCTGCGTAACCGCGACGAGCGCGGCGCGATCGGCGAGCTCCATTTGATGCTTGATCCAGAGCGCCTGCAGCTGGGGCGACGACGTCACGCCTGGCACCGAGCCCGACGACCATCCGCCTTCGACTACCAGCATCGGCAGCGCCGGTGCGGTGGATGAGTTGAGTCGCGCGTAGTAGTCGACGGGCACGTCGTTGGGATTGGCGAAGCCGGCGAGGTAAGGGTAGGAAGAGAGCCCGAGCGCCGTGATGTAGGGGAAGTCGGCGCGCTCCTTTTCGATCCCAACGAACGTCCCGACGTTGGGCAGCCGGCCCCACGCGGTCTCCACCTGTACCGAGACGAACCGCTTCGCCGACGACTTCTGGGCGACGAGGGTGTTCTCGCCTCCGGCGGCCATGGTCACCACCGCAGCGTAGACGCTGGCGGGCGCAATGGCGCGGATCAGATTCACCTCCATCGCCAGGCCGAGGTACTGGGGGTGCAGAATGCTGTCGACTGCGGCGATGTAATCCCGGTACACCTGCTGAACCGCCGGCTCGCTGATGCTCCTGCCGAGTGCAACCAGGTCAGGCGCTTCGCGATCGCGGGCGAGGCCGTCAGTGACATCGATCTCGACGATGAGCGGAATTCCGCGCCCGTGATAGTGCGCCGCCAGGTCGTTGAGATCTCGCCGCACGAGCACGGCGGCGCTCGTGTCGGCGAGGAGTGCCCGCCACGGCACGCCCTGATTGATCAGTGCGACGTCCGAGTGGGGCTCCCAGGCGGTGATGGTCTGGATCACCGATTCCACCGTGAGCCGCGGCGGAGTTGCAGAAAACCCGAGGCGGTAGGTTCGAGGGGCGGAATTCGGCGCGGCGCCATTGGAGCACGAGATGGTCGCCGCACCGAGCACCGCGACCGCGCCTGATAAAAGGAGACAGCGTCGGGCCAGAATCATGGAAAGAACGTTGCGGTCCTCAGTTCCCAGGATGGTATACCCGCTCCGTATGTGCCTTCAGCTGGTCGGGGTAGAAATAGACCTCCCTGAGATTGCCGGTGCTATAGCGCACTGCCTCGTCGTTGAAGTGGCGCGAGGAAGGATCGCCGCTCTCGCCCCCGGCGGTGATCGCCCGCGCGCGCACGCTGTCGCCGAACTCGATCGCTGCCACGAAGCTGTTGCCGGTGGTGCCGTACCACTTCTTCGTGCCTGGATAGGCGTGGGCGCGAAACGATGCGAGAGATCCCCAAGCCGAGGAAGTAAATGGAACCGGGATGCTGGGTGCCGAGTCGTCGAACCTGGGGAAGATGTCGTCGGTGATGCGCTGAAAGCGATTGATATTCCCCCACGGCGTCTGCCAGGTGCCGAAATCCTGCTGGAGCCTCGTCGTCGCGGCGACGAGGGACTGGAGCCGCTCGGCGTCCGTCGCGCGCTCGATCGCATAGGTCTCCGGCGACATCGTCGCCAGCCGTGCTTCGGCGCCGATCCGGTTGAAGAGATCCTCGCCCCAGAAGACCGCGACCGACGTGGGGATGGAGCCGACTCCCCAGCGATAATCCCACCCGCGCAGCGCCGCGATCGGATCGGCGAGACGCGTCTTCATCGGATCCGCGGCGGGAAGCGCGTCATACGAGTCGAGCAATCCCGGAATCATCCGCGCGAAGGACGGCAGCCAGCTGTCGTACGCCGCGGCAATGAGGGATGCAATGGTAAAGTCTTTCCTGCCGGGGAGGACTTTCAACGCGTGCCGTCCGCGTGGTGATTCCTCTCTGCTCAACTCCACGTAGGCCGGAAAATCAGATCTCTTCGGGCTGTTCGGCCCGGCCGCGGACCACGGCCAGTTGTTGCTGTTGAATACCCAGCCATTGGGCGGATTGATGGCGTTCGGACTCTCGTCGATCGACAGCAGGCCCTTCCACTCGGTGCGTGGATCGCTGCCGTCGACGGGATGCGTCCAGTCGAAGGAAGTGTCGCGCCGCGGAATGAAGTTGGAGTGGAAGTAGGCGATATCGCCGTCGGCGTCGGCGAAGGTCGTGTTGTTGGACGAGTTGGTGTGCAGCTCCAGCGTCTGACGGAATGATTCGAGGTTTCTCGCCTTCATTCGCGTGAACGACTGGATGAGCGCATCCATCGGCCGTTGCATCAGTCGAACGCTCACCCATTTCCCGTTCTGCTCGCGGACGATCGGACCGTGATGGGTGTGGTAGATAGTGAAATCCTTCTCCGACATACCCTGGGGAGTCCGGTAGCGGACCACGGCTTTCTCCTCGGTGATTGGCCGCTCTTCGGCGCCGTAGCGATATGCGAAGTGGTCGCCGCTTTTCGACACCGTTTCCAGGTACTCGCCGATGTTGTCGGCGCCGGTGGACGAGTGCATCCACCCGGCGCGCTCGTTGAATCCCTGATAGACGAAGAATTGCCCCCACGTCACAGCGCCGTAGTCATTCAGGCCCTGTCCGCTCGTCACCTGCACTTCAGCGCGGAAGAAAAACGACGTGTGCGGGTTGATCAGCAGAAGCGCGTGATGCCCCAGGGTGTTGGACGGCGCGATTGCGACACCATTGGAGCCACGGTCGGGATTTCGGATGGCGCTCACGGAGCTCGCGCTTCGCGATCCACCGCCGTAGAAGGCGGCCAGCTGGGCCAGATTCACCGACTCGATGTCTGGCCCGATGCTGCCGTCGCTGAATGCGAGCGGCATCCACGGCTCGAAGCGCGCGATGACCTTGGGCTTAACGCCGGGGTGCTTGTACAGGTAATAGTTCAAACCGTCGGCCCACGCGTTCATCACCGATCGGAGCCACCCCGGGCTCCGCGAATAAATCGCTTTGAGCGAATCAGGGTTGTTGATCAACCGCATTCTGAGATCGCGATAAATCGCGTCCTGGCCTTCCGACTCGGCCGCGCGCCCAAGGGCGTCGAAGTAGTTGGTCTCGACGCGATTGAAGTCGTCCTCCGCCTGGGCGTAAAGAAGCCCGAACACAGCATCGGCATCCGTCTTTCCAGAAATGTGCGGAATGCCCCAATCGTCGCGGGTGATCGTAACGTTGGCCGCTTCGCGCGACCAGCGCGCGAGATCAGCCCGTGACGGGTTGGGGGACTGGGCAGCAGCGCTCGAAACGAGCGCGCTCCCAAGGAGAACGAGTTCGAAGAAAGGCTTGATCATGAATGGAAGACGGGTTCAGTCACTTCGCCATTCGCCACGGCAGCGAATGATCCGGCTGAAAGATAGGAAGAAGCGGCGAAAAAAAAGGCGTCTGCCGGCCGACTTTCGGGGAGTCGGTCGATTGCGCAAATCGGAACTTGCGCGCACTTTTTGTCTCCTCCGTCTTGCCTAAGGGGTACGTATGAGACTGTTTAGTTTTGCGACTCTGGCGCTCGTGGCGCCGATCGCCATCGCCGCCCAGCAGCCGCCTGCCCAAAACGCCAATCCGATTACCACCTCGTTTCGGGGCAGGATCTCCGGGCTGCAGCGCAATATCGCGCAAGCTTTCGACTCCATCCCCGCCTCGAAGTTCAGCTACAAGCCGACGCCGGCGCAGCTGACCGTCGGATACATCGCGCAGCACATCGCCGACGACAATTATTTCTTCTGCGACAACTTTGGCACCATGAAGGGCACGCGTCCTGTCGAGGATACCGCCACCGCGGATTCGGTGAAGGCGACCTGGCCGAAGGACAAACTGGTGGCGAGCCTCAAGGCATCGTTTGCTTACTGCGATCAGGCGATGGCCCAGCTCGACGATGCAAAGCTCGGCGAGCAGGTAACCATCAACTTTCGCGGGAATTCGCGAAGTGTCGCCCGTGCGGGGATGGTGCTTGGCCACGCCATAGACCTGGCCGATCACTATAGCCAGCTCTCGAATTACATGCGCCTCAACAACATGCTTCCTCCGACCGCGCTGCCAAGACCGCGCCCGGCTGGGAATTAGCGGCTGACGTTTTTGCGGGCCCGGAAGGCAAGGGCCCGCTACGTCCAGATCGACGACTCCGCCTGAGCAGCGCGCTCTCTCCAGCGCTGCTCATCGACGCCGACCGTGAACAGCCACACGATCATCGCCAGCGATGCAAGGAGTCCGTACACGGCCACGTAAGGGAACAGCCGCATTCCCAGCGGCGGCGACAGGAATGTCAGCCAGCCCAAACCGCCGATCGCTCCGATGACGCCGAGCCAACGCGGCAGAAAACCGGATTTGTAGATCAGCCAGCCCTGTATCGTGGTGGAAAATCCAAAGAAGGCGAGTGCTATCGCGGCGCCATTGTCGTTGATTCTGAGCAGAAGCAGCGCGATAGAGTCGAGCTGCTCCTTGTTGAACGCGCGCAAATACTGCGCGCCGCCGCCCAGCACCAGCAGCGGTGCGAGGTAGAACAACCGGCTGAATGTCTTGATTCCGCAGCCGGTGAGCTCGAGTGCCGCCGCGGTCATCGCCCCCGTCCTGCTTACCGGTTTGAGGAGCTGGTAGAACAACACCACGTTTGCGATCTGGCCCGCCATCTCGAGCAGGTAAGCCGTCAACCCAAACCTGTAGACCGATTGATTGGCGAGGATGCTGGCCGCGGTCGTCGCGGGGTCGCTGAGGACGACGAGCCGATCGCTGACAAAAACCTGGGCGTAAACACCGGCCACTATATACAGGAGGAACAGCGCGCCGGCGAACCGTGCTTTGGTTCGCG
>DASXGU010000214.1:0-8305 GCA_036488915.1 Gemmatimonadaceae bacterium
TGTTGCCCAGTGAGATTCCGCCCCGATCGTCGAGAAGCACATGCCGGTGGACGACGACATTGTCGCCGACTTCCATGTTGTAGCCGAAAGAAAACTCGACGTGCTGGAATGCCTTGAAGTTCTCGCCGCAGCGCTTGAAGATGTGCGGCGCGAGCAATCGCCTGAGCTGAACGCCGAGCTCGACGTTCTGTCCGCCGAGTGGCGTGCGATCGAACGAGTACCAGAGCCAGAGCAGGGGCTTCACTTTCTGGAAGCGCGCGTCATCGCACTCGGCGTAGTACTCGGGCTCCAGCGTGACGTTGCGCGGGTCGAGCGAAGACAACGCCAGACGAGTTGCCACAGGCAGTTTGCTGTCTTCGACCGCAGTCTCCCAGTTGGTGGCGTACTCAGGGTACGCGATCTCGCACAGCGTCCGACGGCAGAGAAGTGAGCGGTCGGTGCTGGATTGGAGCTCGGCACCCACTTTCTCGAGAAATTGGGAAGCTATGCCCGCAAGGGGGAGCGCGGGCAACTTGCGCAGCGGCAGGATCGGCATGCCCGGTAAATTCGCCTCCGACCCAGCCAAAAACCAGCTATCCGGGCGGTCGAGTCGCCCGCGCGCGCACCAGCGCTCTCTCACGCTCGATTCTGGTAAGTATCTGCTCCCAGCTGTCGTCGCGGACGTTCTCGAACGTGAGACTGAGCGGCTGGTCGAGATCGATTGCCTCGTCGAAGAGGTAAATCGCGCTCTGCGTCTCGCGCTGCTTCAATCGCTCCTCGCCGAAGCCCGAGCTCAGTGGCAGCACCTCGAGCGCGCGGAAGTCGCGTCCGCTGCTGGTGATCACCAGCTCCCTGGGGCTGAAATGGACGTCGGGCTCGACACCGTAGAACGAGACGTACCATAAATCCGGCGGCCGGCCACCGGTGCGCCGCGTCACCGCAGCGATCGCCTGCTTGTTGCTCTCCTGCAGCTCGCGAAGCGCGCGGTACGAATCGGGTGTCAGCAGCCGGATGAGATTCTCGTCGAGCGGTATCGCGCGCACGATCAGGCCCTGCAGCTCGAGGCGAATGGCGACGTCGTCCTGCCGCAGCGTGCCGAACCCGACCGGGACACTGGCGCGGCCGGCGGTGTCGTCGCTGATCGGCGCCGGCGCAACCTGTCCGCCAGCGACCGGCGTGCCACCCGCGCAGGCGGCAATCACCGTCACCAGACACAGTAGCGACCCCAGCGCTCCGCGCCGGCTCATTCGGCGCTCTTCTCCCGCGAGGCGGTGCCCACCAGGTCCAGAATCGCCTCCAGAAGCTCCACTCGCCCCTCGCCAGTCGGCGAGCTGAAGGGAATCACCTGCTCGGGCTCGAGATGCAGCGATTTCGCTATCTCCGTCGTTCTCGTCAGCCCGGCGGCCTTGCTCAGCTTGTCCACCTTGGTCAACGCCACAATCGTCGGCACTTCGGTCTCCGCCAGAAAGTCCAGCATTTCCCGATCATCATCGCTCGGGTCTCGCCTGATGTCCAGCAGCAGGACTATACCCCGCAGCTGGCTGGTCCGCCTCAGATAGCTCTCGATCATCGGCCGCCACTCGGCTTTTCGCTCCTTGGAGATGCGGGCGTAGCCGTAGCCGGGGAGATCGACCAGCACGAACTCGTTGTTGATGCGGAAGAAGTTTATCTCCCGGGTGCGGCCCGGGGTGCGGCTCACCCGGGCGAACGATTTGCGCCGAACGAGGGTGTTCAGCAGAGACGACTTGCCGACGTTGGAGCGACCGGCGAACGCGACTTCCGGCAGCGACGACTCCGGACGCCAGCCGTGGCGCTCCGCCATCCCGCCGATGAACTCCACATTCCGGATGACCAGCCGATCGTTCCCGGTCTCCGGCACCTTCGGCATGCTAGTGCGTCAGGGAATCGTAGAGCGGCTCGCGCGAGGCCGTCGATGCGGCCGGCTGGGCCCGGAGAGCGATGGCCAGCACTTCGTCCATCGTTTTCACCGGGTGAAAACGCACCGACGCCCGAACCTCCTCCGGAAGCTCGTCGATGTCGCGCGCGTTGCCGTGCGGAACGATGACATCGGTCACCTTGTTCCGGTGCGCTGCCACCGACTTTTCCTTGAGCCCGCCGATCGGCAGTACCCGCCCGCGGAGCGTGATCTCGCCGGTCATGGCGACATCGCCTCGCACAGGGACGCCGGTCAGCGCGCTTATGACGGCCGTGGCGATGGCAATCCCCGCCGACGGACCATCCTTTGGCGTGGCCCCCGCCGGCATATGGATGTGGATGTCCCGCGTCCGGTAAAACTCCGACTCGATGCCCAGCGCCCGCGCCCGCGCCCGCGCGTAGGACAGCGCCGCGCTCGCCGATTCTTTCATTACGTCGCCGAGCGTGCCGGTGAGCTGCACCTTGCCGCGTCCCTTGACCGCACTGACCTCGATCTCAAGTACCTCACCACCGGCCGAGGTGTAGGCCAGCCCTGAAGCGACTCCGATCTTGTCGTCCAGCGACGTGTCGTCAGGATCGAACGGAGGCGCACCCAGCAGGTCGTTCAGGTCGGCCACCCCGACCGTCTGCGTCTGGATTCCAGATCCGATCTCGGCGCGCTTCCGCGCCAGCTTTCTGGTCACCCGGGCGATCCGTCGCTCCAGCTCGCGGACTCCGGCTTCGCGGGTGTATCCGCGCATGATCGCCATCATCACGTCCGGCTCCAGCACCACTTCGTCCTTCTTCAGGCCGTTGGCTTCGATCTGCCGCGGCAGCAGATATTGGCGCGCGATCGCCAGCTTTTCGTGATCGAGGTACCCGGCGATGCGGAGAATCTCCATGCGGTCCCGCAGTGCTTCGGGGATTCCAGCCAGCGAGTTGGCGGTGGTGATGAACAGCACCTGAGAGAGGTCGTAGTCGACCTCCAGGTAGTTGTCGTTGAAGGCGGTGTTCTGCTCCGGATCCAGAACTTCGAGCAGCGCCGCGGCGGGATCGCCCCGGAAATCCTGCCCCAGCTTGTCCACCTCGTCGAGCAGGATAACCGGGTTCACCACCTCGGCGCGGCGCATCGCCTGGATGATCCGACCGGGCATCGACCCGATGTAAGTGCGGCGATGCCCGCGAATTTCGGCCTCGTCGCGCACTCCACCCAGCGCCATGCGCACGAACTTTCTGCCCAGTGCGCGCGCGATCGAGCGGCCCAGGGATGTCTTGCCGACACCCGGCGGTCCGACGAGACAAAGGATCTGTCCCTCCAGCTTGCCCACCAGTGAGAGTACGGCGATGAAGTCGAGGATGCGGTCCTTCACCTCGTCGAGCCCGTAGTGATCGGCGTCGAGGACCGCCCGGGCACGGGGCACGTCGAGAACTTCGTCGGTGCGCTCGGCCCAGGGAATCGAGACGATCCAGTCTATGAAATTGCGGGCAACCGTGAATTCGGGTGACATGGGTGGCATCCGCCGCAGCTTCCGAAGCTCTCGAAGCGTGCGCTCTTCGACGTTTGCCGGCAAAGTCTTTTTCCTGATCTGCGCCTCGAGCTCGGAAAAGTCGTCGCTGTCTTCCTCGCCCAGCTCGCGGTGGATGACTCGCAGCTGCTCCTGGAGGTAGAACTCCCGCTGGTTCTGGAACATCGCGCCGCGCACGTCGTCGTCGATCTTGCGCTCCAGACGCAGAAGCTCGATCTCGCCCGACAAGAGCTCCGCGAGCATCTCCAGAAGTCCGCGCAGGGTGTCGGCCTCGAGCAGTGATTGCCGCAGCTCGAATCGCACCGCGACGTGCGCGGCGACTCCGAAGGCCTGCCGCTCGACCGAGCTGGTGCTCTGAATTATCGAGACGATTTCAGCCGGAATGCGCCGGTGCAGGCTGACGTATTCCTCGAAGGAGTTCATGACCCTGCGGCTCAGCGCCTCGGTTTCGGCGAGCTCCGCGGCCGCGGGGCCGCTGAAAGGCTGCGGCGAGACGGCCGCGCGCAGCACGTTGCCCGACGGGATGTAGCGGGTTACCCGGGCGCGGGCGATGCCCTCCACCAGCACGCGCGTCGTTCCGGTGGGGAGCCGGGACACCTGCATGACCCGCCCGATGACTCCGGTGCGGTGCAGGTCGGCAGCCGCCGGCTCCTGCTTCTCGCCGTCACGCTGGGCGACGAGGAGGATGATCTTGTCCTCCGCCAGCGCGGTCTCGATCGCGGCCAGAGAGGCGGGACGACCGACCAGCAGGGGAATGACGACGTACGGGAAAATGACGACATCCCGAAGCGGGAGGACCGGAATCCGGTCCGACGTCGGGATGCTCTCGTTATCGCGAAGGAAAGTCTGGGGCAAGTTGGGGGCTGTTGATAGGTTCGCAGTATCGTAACTGGAACTTACAACGCCAGGCTATAGCCGTCGCTGGCCAGGCTTAGGCTTCCTTCTTCCGCCTGATCGGGGAGATCTCCAGCAACGGCTGCGTCCCATTGGTGATGCAGGACTCGGTGACCTTGACCTCAACGACGTCCTCTCGGCTCGGAAGATCGAACATCACTTCCATCAGCACTTCCTCGAGAATGGCGCGAAGACCGCGGGCGCCGGTGCCCCGCTTGAGCGCCTTGTTGGCAATCGCGGCAAGTGCTGCTTCGTCGAAGGTGATCTTCACGTCCTCGAGACCGAACAGCTTGGCGTACTGCTTGGTGAGGGCGTTCTTGGGCTCCTTGAGGATTCGAACCAGCGCCTCCTCGTCGAGACCCTCCAGCGCCACCGTCACCGGCAGACGACCCACGAGCTCGGGGATCAGCCCGTAACGAAGCAGATCGTCGGGCTCGACCTCGGAGAACATCTTCGTCTGTGCCAGCTTCTTGTCGCGGGCAGCGGTGCCGTTGAATCCGATCTGGCGTCGTCCGGTGCGGGCCTCGATGATCTTTTCCAAACCGTCGAAGGCGCCGCCGCAGATGAAGAGGATGTCCTTGGTATTGAGCTGGATATACTCCTGCTGCGGGTGCTTGCGGCCGCCCTGGGGCGGCACCGAAGCGACGGTTCCCTCGATGATCTTGAGCAGAGCCTGCTGGACGCCTTCGCCCGACACGTCACGCGTGATGCTGGGGTTCTCCGACTTCCGCGCGATCTTGTCGATTTCGTCGATGTAGACGATGCCGCGCTCGCATTCGGCGACATTGAAGTCGCCAGCCTGAAGGAGCCGAACCAGAATGTTCTCGACGTCCTCGCCGACGTAGCCGGCCTCGGTGAGCGTCGTCGCGTCGGCAATGGTGAAAGGGACATCCAGAATGCGGGCCAGCGTACGGGCGAGGAGGGTCTTGCCGACGCCCGTGGGCCCGATCAGCAGAATGTTCGATTTATCGAGCTCGACGTCATCGTCCTTGAGCGACGTCGAGTTGATTCGCTTGTAATGGTTGTAGACCGATACCGCCAACGCTTTCTTCGCTTGCTCCTGACCGATCACATACTGATCCAGAACGTCCTTGATCTCCTGCGGCGATGGTACCTGGGTTATCGCCTCCGCTACCTCTCTCTCTTCATCCTCCGCCAGGATCTCATTGCATAGCGCAATGCACTCGTTGCAGATGTAAACGGATGGCCCGGAGATGAACTTCCGGACTGAATCCTTGGACTTTCCGCAGAACGAGCAGCGAAGGTGTTTTTCCTGGGACATAGATCAGGGGGAACGGAGTAACGCCGGGTCAGCGGGCCGACAGCGGACTTTCTGTAAGATACCTAACAGCGGGTGCGGAGGCGGTCAAGCAAATGCTACGGGACGATGACTCGTGAAGAATTTCACAAGTAACAGAGGCCCTTTAAGCCTGCTTAAGCGCCTCCTCCATCTCTCCGCGGTACGAAATAACGTTGTCGATCAGGCCGTACTCCTTGGCTTCGTCGGCCGACATGAAACGGTCGCGATCGGTGTCGCGCTCGATTCGCTCGGTCGGTTGTCCCGTATGCTTGGCCATGAGCTTGTTCATCTGGGACCGCAGGTGGAGAATCTCCTTGGCCTGGATCTCGATGTCCGACGCCGTCCCCCCGCCGCCACCCTGCGATGGCTGGTGGATCATGATGCGCGAGTGCGGTAGCGCCGATCTCTTTCCCGGGCGACCCGCCGCCAGCAGGAAGGCGCCCATGCTGGCCGCCAGCCCCATGCAGTTGGTGTTGACCGGAGATTTCAGGAACTGCATCGTGTCGTAGATCGCCAGTCCAGCCGACACGCTGCCACCCGGAGAGTTGATGTAGATGTGGATGTCCCGCTCCGGGTTGTCCGACTCCAGAAACAGGAGCTGGGCGATCACGATGTTGGCGACGTCGTCGTTGATCGGCGTGCCAAGAAAGATGATGCGGTCCATGAGCAGCCGGGAAAAGACATCATAGGTGCGCTCTCCGCGGCTGGAGCGCTCGATTACGTACGGCGTGTAAATCGTCGGCATTGGTTCGTCTTCTTCCTCTCGCCGTTTAGGCATTAGTCGAAACGTCATTACGGTCCAGCAGCCACTTAAAGACCTTGTCCTCGGTGATGCTGCGTTCCATTTCCTTCAACCGGCCGCTCTTCTCCAGCTGCGCGTAGATCTGGCCGGGGTTCGCACCGCGCTTTTCGGCCTGCTCGGCGATGCGGTCATCAAGGTCCTTTTCCGTCGCCGCCAAACCTTCCTTCTCGGCGATCGTTTCGATCACCAGATCGCGACGGATCTGGCGTTCCGCCATTGCGCGGAACTCGCCAGCGAACTGCTCACGCTGGTCGGGTGGAACCTGGTAGGCTTCGGCGTAGTTCTCGACGAACTGCTGAACCCAGCTCTTCGGTACGTCGAAGGCATTCGCCGAGACGATCTGGTCGATCAGCTGCTGCCTGACGTTCGCCTCGACCTCGTGTCCCGCGTGTCGCTCCATGTCGGAGCGAACCGCCTTCCGTAGTGCCTCCAGGGACTCGAAATCGCCGACCTCGCGCGCCAGGGCGTCGTCCAGGGTCGGTGCCGATTTCCTCTTTACTTCATTCAGCTTGATCCGGACGGTCTTGGTCTGGCCGCGCTGGGCTTCGTCGGGGAAATCATCCGGCCATTTGACCGGGCGCTCGACCGTCTGACCAGGCTCCGCCTCCATGATCAGCTCCTCGATCCCGGCGATCGCCTGACCGGCGCCGAGCTCCAGCGGATAACTCTTCGCTTCGCCGGCGTCGGCACCTTCCGCGGCGGTCGCTATCTGGACGTTCACCATATCGCCCGGCAGCGGCTTCTCGTCGACTGGCGTCCAGGTCGCCTTCTCATCGCGCACGCGCTCCAGCTGCTCGTTGACCTGCTCCTCCGTCACGATGACGGGCGGACGCTGGATCCGAAAGCCGTTGGTCCTGGCCAGCTCGATGGTCGGTCTTACCTCGAGGTGAAGCTCGAAGGTGAGAGGCTTGCCTTCCTCGAACTTCACGTCGTGCACGTGGGGCTGGGCCGCGACCTTGATGCTCTCTTTTTCGACGAACTCCTGGTACGCCTCGCGCACCAGGGACTCGAGCGCTTCCTGGCGGATCGCATCGCCAAATTTTCTGCGCACCACCGTCGCCGGGGCTTTGCCGGGCCTGAACCCGGGAAGTCTTACGGTTGAGGCGTATCTGCGAGCCGCTTTTTCCTCTGCATCTTTTACTGCCTCGACCGGCACCGAGACCTGGATGTACCGCTCGACGCCTTCCGATGCGCGAGGTGTGAACTCGATTTTCATGTACGCAATATAACAGAACGCGGAAGAGCAACACGCGCGAGAATTTCACGCAATACCGGCACCGCTATTGCCTCGATAGCAGCGGGAAAATCACTCAGACAAAACTCAATTATTTGCGGAGGTGTGAACGCATGGAGCTGGATACCCTGAAGGACCTTTACGTCGACGAGCTCAAGGATCTTTACAGCGCCGAGAAGCAGATCGTGAAAGGTTTGACGAAGATGGCAAAGGCAGCGAACGACCCCGAGCTTCAGCAGGCCTTTCGCACCCACCTGAAGGAGACCACCCAGCACGTCGAGCGGCTGGAGCAGATCTGTCGCGAGCTGGGGGTGAGCCCCCGTGGCAAGAAGTGCGTCGGCATGGAAGGCCTGATCGAGGAAGGGAGCGAGCTGATCAAGGAAGATCCCGATCCCGACGTGCTCGACGCGGGCCTCATCAACAAAGCCCAACACATCGAGCACTACGAAATGGCCGGCTACGGCACGGTCCGCACCTATGCCCGACAGCTCGGTTTCGACAGCCAGGCCGACCTGCTGCAGCAAACCCTCGACGAAGAGGGAAGGACCGATCACCTCCTCACCGAGCTCGCTGAGTCGGGAATCAATATCGGAGCCGCGGTCTGACCCTACGCGAAAAAAAAGCCCGACGTCGAGCAGACGTCGGGCTTTTTTTCT
>DASXGU010000222.1:0-2146 GCA_036488915.1 Gemmatimonadaceae bacterium
CAGCTCGAATCCGTTCATGCCCGGCAGCATGAGGTCGAGGACGATCAGATCGGGAGTGTGCTGATCAAGCCACGACAGGCCTTCAGTGCCGTCCGTGACGCAGCAGACTTTGTAACCCTCGACCTCGAGGCTTGTGCGCAATCCCAGGGCGAGCGTCTCGTTGTCCTCGACGATGAGGATCGTTCTGCCCAGTGTGACGTCGGGTTCAGGCGGAGCGTGCGAAGGCTGCGTCATGATGGTGTCCCGTTCTGACTGCTGTGAAGTGAAAGCGTAAAGCGGCTTCCGCCGGCGGGTCGCGGCGACAATTCAGCGTGTGCATCCATCGCCGTCGCCAGATCGCGCACTATTGCCAGACCGAGACCGGCGCCGCCGGTGCTGTCGTCGAGCGTGCCGCCGACGCGAAAGAACGGCTTCCAGACGTTCTCTCGCTCCGACGCCGGGATCCCCGGTCCCGAGTCGTCGACCCAGAGCCGCACGATCGATCCCTCCCTACGTACGCCCACGGAAATGGTTTGGCCGACCGGGCCGTACTTGGCGGCGTTATCCAGGACGTTGATCAGTATCTGTCTGATTGCACCCGGGTCGCCGCGCGCGACCGCCCGATCGGGAACGTCCAGCTCGATGCGCATCTGGCGCGCGCTCGCCAGCGGAGCGAAAAAATCCGCCGCGGTTTGCGCGACCGCGCCCACATCCACCGGTCCGGACCTGAGCTCCATCACCGGCCTCGCCGCCGCCATCACGGAATTGGACAGCGCGATGAGACGGTGGGTTTCTCTCTCGATGATCTCGAGCGAGCGCTCGCGCTCGGATTCAGCATTCATGCGTCCGAGCCGTAACAGCTGCACGAACATAAGGATCTGCTGCAGCGGCGTTCGCAGCTCGTGCGAGACATTGGCGAGAAACTTCTCGCGAGAGCTCACCAGCCGAACCTCGCTGCGCAGCGACGCGAAGCCGGCGATGGCGAGCACGATGCTTCCCGCCAGGAGAAGCAAAGATCCCGGCAGATGCGATTCCGGAATTCCGCCCGCGACCAGGAATCGCGCCACGCCGGGCTTGAGCGCCACCCAGAAGGCACTGCCGCCGATGAATCCGAGCGGCGCCACTCCGTAATATTTCGAATCGATCGACTGCTTCGATGTCTTGTATAGCGTTCTGTGCTGGGGATCCGTGATGGTGAGCGTGAGCAATGACTCCGCCGGCACCCCGCTTGGCCACGTCGAGCCCGTCATCTTCTCGGACCCGGCTTCCGCGGCCCGGTGCGCCGAGTCGTCTTCCGCATTGCCGGTCTCCTCGATGTATCCGGGCACCATCGGCGGCAGCACCTTGACGATCCGGTAAATGGCGTTGTAGTCCGAAGTGTCGCGCACCCCGTAACACGATCTGTATCCGTAGATGGCCATGACGTTCGCGGCCGAGTCGTGCACCGGCGCGTATGCAATCGCCTCCCGTCCGGTCGCGCCATCGACGAAGAGATAGCCGAACCCGGCCGCCTTCACCCACTTCCTGTTCGCGAGTACCGGCAGCGAGTCGCGGATGATCGTTTCGATCCGCGGCGTGGGCCTGCCTCCGGCATAAGTCACCGTTCTCGCCGGCAGATCCAGGCGAAACCGGTAGATGGGCCAGCTCGCGCTCGGTCCGCACCGCTCCGTCGTATCGGGAATCGCCGCCAGCACCGTGACGGGCGGCAGCGGACCCTTCGGCCAGGGCTCCGACGGGTGCACTGCCTCGAACGCCTGAAAGAGCGTGCGATCGCGAGCGAAGAGATAGGCGCGCGTCGTGTAGAGATAGCTCGCGAACATCGCGTAATCCCTGACCGTGCGCTCCGCCGCGATCTTCCGTTGCTGCGCGTTGCGCATGGATTCACGCACCGCCAGCGCGGAGACGACCACGATACCGACGAGGGCGCCGCCAAGCAGCAGAGGCCGGGCTCCGTATGCTCGCATCTGGTTCGCTATAGACATCGTATTGGGACGGGTGGCAGCGAAGATACAATACTTCCCGGCGCCGCCATCCGCCCGCGTAATCGATGTATGCGATTTGTAAAATCGGCCCCGATGTCGTCAGCAGCGACCTAATCCCCCCGCGGCCGACGAACACTTTCCCGGCGCAATCCGCATTCGGTTCTGATCGCGGAAAATGTATACAA
>DASXGU010000234.1:0-2332 GCA_036488915.1 Gemmatimonadaceae bacterium
TGGCATGGCGCGTGTTGATGCCGAGCCGCGCGATCGCGCCGATCGAGGGCAGCGCTTCGCCGCGGAACCCGAGCGTGCGGATTTGCAGGAGATCCTCGTCGTCGAGCTTGGAGGTGGCGTGGCGATCGACCGCGAGTGCGAGATCGGCCGAGGTCATGCCGCCGCCATCGTCGGTGATGCCGATCCGCCGCCGTCCGCCGCCGTCGGTGAAGATATCGATCCGGCTGGCGCCGGCGTCGATGGCATTCTCGACCAGTTCCTTGACCACGCTGGCGGGCCGCTCGACCACTTCGCCGGCGGCGATGCGGTTGACGACCTGTTCGGGGAGCTGGCGGACGGGCATGGGTGTGGGCGACTCGTAGGGCTGGGAAGCCAATCTAGGCGCTTTTGCCGGATCAGGGGAGGGCGCGGCGATCCGCGCCGGCCCCAACCCACGGGTTTTCCGGGGCTTTCCCCACGGTTTGGGCGTGAAACGGCGGTGTTCTCGGCGCGTTCGATGGTCCGGCTGCGGACGCCGGTGGATCAAGCACGGGGACATTGTGACCGGTGCGGACCGGGTATATCGTTTAGAAAAGTTATAAAAGCGACCGGGAGGATACCTATGTGCCAGCTGTTCGCGCATCAGGCGCAACGGGACTATGAATCGCAGACCAGATCGCTGCGCATCGACGGTCATTGCACCTCGATCCGGCTGGAGATGGCGTTCTGGGATACGCTGGAAGAAATCGCAGCCAAGGAAGATATGAGTCTCGCGAAGTTCCTGACCCGCCTTCACAGCGAGGTTCTCGACCATCACGGCCAGGTGCACAATTTCGCATCGTTGTTGCGGTGCTCGTGCCTGATCTATCGGTCGAAGTCGGCGGCCGTGATGCCCGATTTTCTCGACGACAGGACGCCAAGGTTGGTAGCGGCCGAGTGATCCGTCATTCGCGCGGATCAACCTGGCGAGCGCGGTACATCGCGGTAACCCCGTTCCTGTAGCACCCAGCGGTTGCCATCCGGGTCCGAGAAGTCGGCGAAGCTGGCGTAATCCTTGCGTGCAGGGTCGAGCCCGGGCGCGAAACCTCCGTCCCAGGCATCAACGGGAACCTTGTGCCTGATCTCACCGACTTCGACGCCACGTTCGAGCAGGCGGCTTCGCGCGGTCTCAAGGTCGGTGACGACGAGATAGATGTTGCGAAGCGATCCGACCGGCGCGTCGGTTAATCCGCTAGCGATCTGTATCGAGCAGCTGGAGCCGGGCGGCGTGAGTTGCACGACGCGGAACGCGTCGTTCGGCGAGTAGTCGACGTCGAGCGTGAAGCCGACCTGGTCGACATAGAACCGCAGCGCTCGCTCGACATCGCGCACCGGCAACGTGATCACCTCGATTGAGAACTTTACGACGGCTGTGCTGGTTGTGTTCATCGCGCCTCGCCTGGTCTTGACGGACCTTCAGTGGAACTCCCGGTCAGGATTCACACATCGATGACGACGTCACGAACGGGTCGTGAGCAGCAAACGAGGAGGTTGCCGTCGGCGGGTCTGTCGAGTGGCTGTGGTTCATAGGCGATCGTTCCCGAAACCAGACCGCTCTCACAGTTGTGACAAACACCGGTTCGGCACGACCAGCGGACCGGGACGTCGCAGGCCTCGGCCAGCTCCAAAATGCTCTGGTAGGCTGACGCCTTCCAGTGTGCGGCGATGCCACTTCGCGCGAACGATACCAGCGGACCGGTATCGGCGTCGTCCTTGGGCAGATGTGGAGCTCGCGTCGTTGCGCCGACGACACCGGGGGTCATCGACTCGCCGCCGTTAAAGATTTCGGCATGAATCCGCTCAGGCGCGACCTCCAGGGCTGCGAGCGCCTCTTTCATGTCTGCCATGAAGCGAACTGGCCCGCAGAGATAGACATCCGCCTCTCGCGGGATGCCGACTTCCTCGAAGACCGATCGCGTCAGGTGGCCGGTGGCGTCGAAATCCTCGCCCATTTTATCGCGCGAGTCCGGCCTGCTGTAACAAATATAGCTGCGGCCGTGGACGAGCGCAGCCATGAGGCGGCGGACTTCGGCGGCAAATGGATGATGCTGCCGGTCGCGAGCCGCGTGCAGCCACAAGACCGGCCGTGTGGCGCGGGCCGCCGCCAGCGCGTACAGCATAGCCAGAACAGGCGTTGCCCCGATACCCGCGCTGAGCAACACCACGGGCCGCTCTCCGGACTGCAGAATGAAGCTTCCGCGCGGCGAGCTGACGTCGAGAACATCGCCCACCCGGACATGCTCTCGCAGGTAGGTTCCAGCCGCTCCATTCGGCTCGCTCTTCACGCTGATCCGATAGCGCTCCGTCGAGAGGG
>DASXGU010000257.1:0-2483 GCA_036488915.1 Gemmatimonadaceae bacterium
GGGCTGCCTGCGCCAACTACACCAATCGTGTGCCGCTGCCGACTGTCGGCGACCACGTGAAGGTGACGGGCAGCTACGTCATCGATTCCCACAACGGATGGACGGAGCTCCATCCGGTTTCGCGAATCGACAAACAATAGCCGGCCGTTCGCGACGGAGGAGGCTCCGGGGGTAGTTTTCCCCGATGCATGCGCAGCTCGGGCTCGGACTCGCCGCGCTCGGCAGACCAGGCTACGTAACTCTCGATCACGCGCGCGACCTCGGAGGCCGATACAAGCCGGTCGCGATGGAGCTGCGCGCGCACCGGGTTCTGGACGCGGCGCTCGCCGCCGGGATTCGCTACGTCGACGTCGCTCGCTCCTACGGCCGCGCTGAAGAGTTCGTAGCTTCGTGGCTGCGCGCGCGAAAGATCGAGCAGGGAGTGGTCACGGTAGCGTCCAAGTGGGGCTATACCTACACGGCTGGCTGGTCGACGAGCGCGGCGCAGCACGAGGTGAAGGATCATTCGCTGGCTGCGTTCGAGCGGCAGCTTGCGGAGAGTCTGGAGCGACTGAACGGCCAGCTCTCGATCTACCAGATCCACTCGGTGACGGCCGACAGTAAAACGCTGGAAGACGGGGCACTGATCGATGCAATCGCGCGAATGCGCGAGCGAGGAATCAAGCCTGGGCTCAGCGTCAGCGGACCGGGACAGGAAGCGGCGATTCGCCGTTCGATCGAAGTGCGACGCGACGGCAAACGCGTTTTCGATTCCGTGCAGGCGACGTGGAACCTGTTGGAACGCGGAGCAGAGTCGGCACTCGATGATGCGCACGCCGCCGGGATGCGGGTGGTGATCAAGGAAACTCTCGCCAACGGGCGGCTGACGCACAGCAATCAGCAGGAAGATCGGCTTCTCGGCCCACGCATTTCTTTGATTCGTGATCTCGCCAAGGATCGGCATACCAATGTCGAGACATTGGCATTCGCGGCTGCGCTGAGCCGGCCGTGGGCAGATGTCGTCTTGACGGGAGCCGCAACAATTTCGCAATTGGCGAGCAGCGTTGCAGCGCGGAGCTTCGACTACGACGCGGCGCTCGACCAGGAGGTGCATGCGGCCACGGTTCCGTCAGCGGACTACTGGGCTGTGCGCGCGTCGTTCGGGTGGAACTAGAACGGGCGTGGCTATCGGGCGGGACAGCCGATCGCTCGCAGCTTCCAGCCTAGTAGTAAAACCCCAGATAGGCGCCTTTCGGCGTCAGCTGCAGCGTCGGCCCGGGCACTCGAAGGAAGGACAGCTCATGCTTGACCACCTTCCAGACCCTGTTGTCCCCCGGCAGCGCTTCCGGCTCGAGATCGAGCGACAACAGGAGCCGCCTCTTCGCGCGGAGCGGTTGGCCCGTGACCGGATCTATGTAGTCCGTAATCGAGTACCCCGGCGACACCCTGAGAAGCGCGGGCCAGAACCGTTTCACGCTCTCGGGCAGCGCGTCGTGCACATCGGTCGATAGCCAATAGACCTGGCCGGCGTAGTCAGTCGTCGCCCGCGGCTGCCCATTGTGTCCAGCGAGATTGCGGCGCCGGAACGCCGCCGTCGGTCGATACGACCAAACGGGTTTGATGTACCGCAAATCCCCATTCCTGATCTGCACCGAGGCCAGCAGCGCACCTCCTGCGTCAGCGATCAGATCGGCGGGACTGAATCCGTACAGCTGCTGCGTCCCGTCCCATTCCTCGATCTGAAACTGGAATGCGTACGCGTACAGGACCGCCGCCTCGACTGCGCTTGATTTCCCGACGCATCCAGCCTGCAATAACTCCGACGTCACGCGGGTGAGGTGATAGCCGCCAAAAAGATGTCCGAACTTATCGGCGTCGCGCTCGGCTTGGTCCCAGTCGTTCTGGATGAACCACTTCGGGGCGGGTGTGCCCGACCACCAGGCGTGATGAAAATACAGGTAGAGTCCCGCGTAACCGCCGGCGAGCCCTGCTCCCGCCGCTGCGCGCGCCAGACCCGGCGATGGATTCCGACAGGATTCACCGATTTGCGCCTGGTCGCCGACGGCGGCGACGGGGCGACACGGTGACAGCATTGCTGCTGCCGCACCGGATTCCGCCAGCTGGACCAGCGGAGTCAGACCGATGCGCAAATTCCCGTGCGTGCGCGAGACTCCGGCTACGCTGACGCCCGCGCCACCGAGCACTCCAGCCAACGATCGCGCGAAGCGCTCGGCCGCCCCGCACGACGAAGACCCACCGAAAGCTGCAGCGCCGAGAGTCGAGCCCAGAATGTTTCCCAGTCCAAATCCGGTCCCAACCCCTCGGACACTGCAACTTCGGTCGGAGAAAATCCCACCGCACCCCCCCTGGAGCGCGACAAGAATCCCTCCTAGCCCACCCAGCTCACCACCGACCGCAGAAGAGAGCGTCCGGCTCAGCCCCTGGCCCCCCGCCAGTGACCACGGTATCGCGCCAAAACCAAAGAGCAAAAGCAGCGCGCGCCG
>DASXGU010000278.1:0-13015 GCA_036488915.1 Gemmatimonadaceae bacterium
ATCTCGTGGCGTGGATACATCTCGACATTGCCGAGGCCGATCTGCCGCGAGAGCGCCGAATACGCGCCGAGCAACAGTTGCTGCCCCGTCTGGCCGCGCGCGTAGAAGGTGCGCGATACCTGCGCGCCCCCGAACGACCTGTTGGCCAGCAGCCCGCCGTAGTCGCGGGCGAACGGAACGCCCTGCGCGACGCACTGGTCGATGATGTCGACGCTGATCTGGGCGAGCCGGTAGACGTTGGCCTCGCGCGACCGGAAGTCGCCACCCTTGATCGTGTCGTAGAACAGCCGCTGGATGCTGTCGCCGTCATTCTGATAGTTCTTCGCGGCGTTGATTCCCCCCTGCGCGGCGATGGAGTGCGCGCGGCGCGGGGAATCCTGGAAGCAGTAACAGCGAACGTTGTATCCGAGCTCGCTCATCGTCGCCGCGGCCGAGGCGCCGGCGAGGCCCGAGCCCACTACGATGACGGTGAATTTCCGCTTGTTGGCGGGGTTCACCAGCTTCATCTCGAAGCGATGGCGATTCCACTTCTCAGCCAGTGCGCCACCCGGTATGCGCGGGTCGAGGCGTAGCGTCATTTCACCACCCCGGTCAGAATAGCCAACGGAATCGACGTGAAAGCCGCCCACACCAGCACCGCGATGACCAGCGACACGCGGCGATGGAGGGGATGCGCCGAAGGCGGACTGACACCGATGCTGCGCACCGAGCTCCACGCGCCGTGGAAAAGGTGAAGTCCCAGCGCGATCATCGACAGGATGTAGAAGAGCGCGACCCACCAGATCCGGAAGCTCGTGACAACGTTGGCGTAAACGTCGTCGTGGCTGAAGTAGCCCGCCGGTCTGATGGTGCCGGTAGTGAAATGCAGAATGTGGAGGACGATGAAGATGAGAAGGAGCGCGCCACCCCACCTCATGGTGCGCGACGCATAGGTCGACGCCTGGGGCTCGCGCCTGACGTACCCCGCCGGCCGGGCGGCGCGGCTCTGGCGCGTCAGCTGGATCGCCGCGATCACGTGGAGGACCACCGCCACGATCAGCACTATCCGCAACGCCCACAGCAGCTCGCCCGTGCTCTTCAGAAAATGGGAGTACGAGTTGAGCGCGCCCGATCCCCGGAAGACGAGCAGATTGCCGAGCGAATGGAGGATAACGAAGCCGACGCCGATCAGACCGGTCACGCCCATGACGAACTTCTTTCCGACCATGGACGCGTAGAAACCGCGGAGACTGCCCATCAGCGTCTTACAGCTTTACGGCGCCCATCGGCTCGCGGACCGCGTCCGCGCTCTTAGCCAGGGCATCGCGTTCCTCTCGGGTCAGCTCCACCTCGATGATTTTCTCCAGACCATTCCGGCCGAGCTTGCACGGCACGCCGAGGAAAAGCCCGGACATGCCATACTCGCCTTCGAGCCACGCCGCGCAGGGCAGTATCCGTTTCTGATCGCGCACGATCGACTCGCACATCTGCACCGCAGCAGCCGACGGGGCGTAGTATGCCGAGCCGGTCTTGAGGTACTTCACGATCTCCGCCCCGCCTGTCCTGGTCCGATCGACGATGGCGTCGAGCTTTGCTTGCGGCATCAGCTGCGTGATCGGAATTCCACTCACCGACGTGTACGAGATCAGTGGAACCATGGTGTCGCCATGGCCTCCGAGCACCATGGCCTGGATGTCCCGCACGGAAACGTCGAGCGCCTCGGCGAGAAACGCGCGGTAGCGAGCGGTGTCGAGAACTCCTGCCATGCCCAGCACGCGCTGGCGAGGAAAGCCGGTGACCTTCATCGCCACGTAGGACATCACGTCGAGCGGATTGGAGACGACGATCAGGATCGCATTAGGCGACGTCGTTTTGATCTGCTCCGACACCTGCTTGACGATGCCGGCGTTGGTGTTGAGCAGGTCGTCGCGCGACATGCCCGGCTTGCGAGCGATGCCGGCCGTGATGACCACGATCTGCGAGTCACGGGTTTCGTCGTAGCTGTTCGTGCCGACGATCCGGGAGTCAAAACCTTCGATTGGAGCCGACTGCCACTGGTCGAGTCCTTTGCCCTGCGGAATTCCTTCCACGACGTCGACCATCACGACGGTGCGGGCCAGCTCCTTCTCGGCTATGCGCTGCGCGGTGGTCGCGCCGACGTTGCCAGCGCCAACCACCGTAATCTTGTTTACCATTTTCTCACTGTTGTTGTAAGTCTGCGCCGAAAGCTATCGGGACGCTGTGCGTGGAGCAATCGGAGCGCCGGGCCTCTCAGCCGCCGACCTGCGACAGCGCGCGCAAACCGCCGACTTTCATCTGCAGCAGATGATGCTCTCTCGGCTTGGACGACAGCGCGCGCCGGAAGAATGGCTCGAGCGGAAGGCCGTCGCGAAGCGGAGTTCGCAAATCCATCTCTTCTTCGCCGAAGAGACACGTCCTCAGCCTGCCGTCGGCGGTGAGACGCACGCGATTGCAGCTGCCACAGTAAGTGTGGGACATGGGAGTGATGAACCCTATCGTGCCGATCCCATCCCGAAAACGAAAGTACGAGGCCGGACCGTTTCCGCGGTCCGGACCCGCGGCCGGAACGAGGGCGCCGTCGACAGAGATGCGCGCCCGAATTTCGTCACTGGGAATCCCGTGCTCCCACGTCAGATCACGCATCTCGCCCACCGGCATCAGCTCGATGAACCGGACGTGCCACTCGTGCTCGCGGGTAAGGCGCGCAAAATCGCGGACCTCATCGTCGTTGATGCCGCGCATCACCACGACGTTGATCTTGATCGGAGACAACCCCGCCGCGGCCGCGGCATCGGCGGCAGCCATTGGATCGAAATCGAGATTGCGCCGTGAGATCCACTTGATGCGCTCCGGCTTGAGCGAGTCGACGCTGATGTTGACGCGGTCGAGCCCGGCGCGGAAAAGCACCGGCGCGAGCCTGGCCAGGTGAACCCCGTTGGTGGAAAGCGAAATGTCCTCGATTCCCGGGATCGCGCGGAGCATCGCGATCAGGACCTGGAGGTTGGGGCGAATCGTCGGCTCACCACCGGTGATCCGAAGCCTCTTCAAGCCGAGTGGGGCGAGCTGTGCGACGACGCGCGCGATCTCCTCGTATGAAAGAATGTCGGAGCGCGCCAGCCAGTCCAGACCGTTGGCCGGCATGCAGTAACGGCAGCGGAAATTGCACTTATCGGTGACGCTGATGCGCAGATACTCGATGCTGCGCCCGTAACCATCGCGCAGCGAAGCGCTCACGCGCCGGTCACTCCGGTATGCCGGGCTGGGTCGACCCACTCGCTCACTCCGTCGTCATATTGCTCGAGCTTCCAGATCGGGACGCGCACCTTCACCTGTTCGATCACGAAGCGCGTCGCGTCGAGCGCCGGGCTCCGGTGCTCGTGGGCGGCGGCGATGACGATGCTCACGTCTCCGATGGCGAGCGAGCCAAGCCTGTGCTCGACCGCAATGGATCGCACTCCAAACCTCTCCTCAGCCTCAGCCAGAATCTGATCCATTTCGGCCTGTGCCATCTCGATGTATGCAGAGTAATCGATTCCGCTCACTCGTCGACCTTCATTCACGTCCCGAACTGTACCGACGAACATCGAGACCGCTCCGCAGCGGCTGTCGCGAACGGCGGAGAGCACCGTCGCCGGATCGACCTCGCGGTTAACGAGTGAAGCGTGCCTCATCCGCCCGCGACCGGAGGGATGAGCGCGATTTCGTCACCGAGGCCAAGCTGTTGCTCGGGGAGGGCGAACTTTCGGTTGACCGCGACACGCGGCGAGTCGGGGAGTACGGTAGCCCCGGGTAGCAATCGGATGCGCGCGATGAGATCGCGGACAGTGCTGCCGGTCGGTATCGAAATCTGGAGGGTCGTTTCGCCGAAACTCTCGGCGTAGGAAGCGAAGAGCTGCACCGTCACCGTGGACACGTGCGCTTCGGATGGAGGGCTAAGTCGTTACGCTTCCGACATCTGCGAGACGTCCACTCCAGCGACGAGGGCCCGCAGCTCCTTCGATGGTTTGAAAACGGGGACAGGCCGGGCGGAAACCTCAACAGGAGCGCCCGTGCGGGGATTCCTGGCCATCCGGGTTTTGCGATTTCGAATCTTGAAGGTGCCGAAGCCCCGGACCTCGATGTTTTCCTGGGTCTGGAGCGATTCCTTGATCGCTTCGAGGAAAGCGTCCACGACGCGAGCGCAGTCCTTCTTGGAGATCATCGGCCCGGCAGTCCGTGAAATCTGGGCCGTGACACGCTCGACGAGGTCGGCTTTGGTCATTGACAAACTCCCGTATTGGCGCGCGCCAAGGCGCGTAAGTGCTTTGAAACTATGACTTTACTGGAAGGGTGTCAAGGCGAGCTTGGCGCTACCTGATGGCCCCCCTCAGGGCGGTCAGGAACTCCTGGAACAGCGGACGGGCGTCATGGGGTCCAGGGGCCGCCTCTGGATGGTACTGGACCCCGAACACCGGCAGGTCCCGGTGGCGGAGTCCCTCGATAGAGCCATCATTGAGATTTACGTGGGTCACTTCCAGCTCGGTCGCGCCGCTCACCTGTCGCTCGTCGCCACGCACCGCGAAGCCATGATTCTGGGAGGTGATCAAAACTCGGCCGGTTTCGACTTCCTTGACTGGGTGATTTCCGCCGCGATGCCCGTACGGCATTTTCGTCGTCGAGCCGCCGAATGTCAGCCCGAGCAGCTGATGGCCGAGGCAGATGCCGAAAGTCGGTACGCCGCGCGAGGTTAGGTCGCGAATGATTTCCGGAGCATACGCCACGGCCTCGGGGTCTCCGGGACCGTTCGAGAGGAAGATTCCGTCCGGCTCTTCGGCCATTGCCGCCTCGGCGGAGGTTTCGGCGGGAACGATCGTGACCCGGCAGTCGTTTTCGCCGAAGAGCCGGAGGATGTTTCGCTTGATTCCGTAATCGTAGGCGACGATGTGGCGCTTCGCCCGCGGATCTCCCCAGGTGTACTTCTCCCTGGTCGAGACCCGCGAGGCCAGGTCGAGACCTTCCATCGAGGGGCACGCTTCGAGCGCGGCTTTGGCGGCCTCCTCGGGCTCGGCTCCCGCGCCGATGACCCCGCGCATCACACCCACGGATCTCAAGTGTCTGGTGAGACGCCGTGTGTCAACATCATGGATAATGGGGATTTGCGCGGCGGCCAGCCATTCGGCCAGGCCACCAGTGGCGCGCCAGTTCGAGTAAGTCTGGGACAACTCGCGCACCACCACTCCTGCCACCTGCGGGGCACCCGATTCCGGATCTTCCGAGTTGATTCCGTAGTTGCCGATTTCGGGAGCGGTCATCACTACGATCTGTCCGCGGTACGACGGATCGGTGAACACTTCCTGGTACCCGGTCATGTTGGTGGTGAAGACTACCTCCGCGACGGCTGGAAGCATGGCTGACGCGGATCCACCGGCGATCCGGCCACGAAAAAGGGTTCCATCCTCGAGGAGGAGGAACCCTGGCTCGGTCACGTAAGGCGCGGCCAACTTATTTCTTCGGGGTCGTTGCCGGAGGTTTCGCCGCCGCCGCTCCGCCCGGAGCAGTCGTAGTCGGCGCGGGCTCGAGCGGAACCGCAGGAGCGGAAGTTGGTGGCGGCGCAGCACTTTGTCCCTGTGGCGCCAATCCCTTCTCGAGCACCGAGCGGGGCACCGAAGCGTGGGTCGACATTATTTGTAGCACGAAGCAGAGGCCAAGAAAAATCCCGCCACCCCACCAGCTGACCTGAGTGAGGAGATTTCCAGCCTGACGGATGCCGATCAGAGCGTCGGGTGACGAGCTGGCGCCGCCAAAGCTGGCGGCGAGTCCACTGCCGGATCCGCTCTGCAGCAGAATGGCGGCCATGAGGACGATGCAATCGATGATCAGCAGGATCAGAAGAAACGTGTAAAGCATTGATAGAGTTAAAGTTCAGTCGAGCGCTTGAATATCGGCGGCGAAAAGAACCGAGTCAAGTCTCCGCGATCGTGATCCAGGAAGCCGCATCGACACTCGCGCCTCCTACAAGCAGCCCATCCACCTCCGGCGCCGCCAACAGACCGACGGCGTTCGATGTGTTGACGCTGCCGCCGTACAGAATCGGAATTTCCTTTCCGCGCGCCCCGATCATCTGGGTGAGCTCGGAGCGCAGCAACGTGTGGATCGCCGACGCATCGGTGGCGGAGGCCGTGAGGCCGGTGCCGATCGCCCACACAGGCTCGTACGCAATCAGAAACTCAGTCGAGATGAGGTTCGGAGTTTGTGAAAGTCCTTCGCGCAGCTGGTGCGATACGACGCGCTCGGTCTCTCCCGCTTCTCTCTGCTCGATCTTTTCACCGACGCAGAGCATGAACGGGAGCTCCGCGCGCGCGGCCGCCAGGCATTTCTTCGCGCACTGCGCGTCGGTTTCACCGAACACGTGACGCCGCTCCGAGTGTCCGACCAGCACCATCCGCGCGCCGGCGTCCTTCGCCATGGAGGCCGAGATCTCGCCGGTGAACGCTCCCTTGTCTGCCCAGTGGATGTTCTGAATCCCGGGAACGACGTCGGTGCGCGCTGCGGCGGCTGCCGCGACCGTAGTCAGATCCAGCGCTGGCGGGAAGATGACTATGGTGCGGTCCGAGCGGGGCCGATAGCCGTCGAGAAACGTCGTCATGAACGCTTTCGCCGCCGTCGGACCGTTGTTCATCTTCCAGTTCGCGGCGAGAACCGGACGCTTCACTAGGCGACTCCGTCGAGAATCTCGACCCCCGGAAGCGTCTTCCCCTCGAGAAACTCGAGCGACGCCCCGCCGCCGGTGGAAACATGGCTCATCTTTTTTTCCAAACCGGCCTCGGCGACGGCGGCAGCAGAATCGCCGCCGCCAACGATGGTCGTCGCACCTTTCTCGGTCGCGGCGGCCATGGCGTCGGCGATCGCGCGGGTGCCTCTGTCGAACGGCGGCGTCTCGAACACTCCCATGGGACCGTTCCAGATGATGGTCTTCGCCGACGCGATTGCTCTCGAATACGACTGCATGCTCTGGGGGCCGATGTCGAACATCGCCTGGTCGCGCGGAATCGCATTTCGCGAAACCGCCCTCGCTTCGCTCGCCCGCTCGAGAGATGGTGCGACGACGGCGTCGTGGGGCAAAGTCAGCTTCATTCCGGCGCGGTCGAGAAGGTCCTTCGCCATCTGCACCCGATCTTCCTCGACCAGCGACTTCCCGGTCTCCAGACCCATGGCGCGATAGAACGTGCAGGCCATGGCGCCCCCGATGAGGAGACCGTCGACTTTCGGTAGCAGCTGCTCGATGACGTCGATCTTGCCGGAGATCTTGGCGCCGCCAAGGATGGCGATGAAGGGCCGCTTCGGATTCGCCAGCGCGCCACCCAGATACTCGAGCTCCTTTTCCATCAGCAGCCCCGCCACGGCCGGCCTCAAATGCTCGGCTACGCCCACGGTGGATGCGTGGGCGCGGTGGGCGGCGCCGAACGCGTCGTTGACGAAGAAATCGCCGAGCTCCGCCAGCGCGCGCGACAGTCGTTGATCGTTCTTCTCTTCCCCGCCCAGAAAGCGGGTGTTCTCGAGCAGCAGAATCTCGCCGGGGTTCAGGCTCTGCGACGCCTGGAGGGCTTCGTCTGAATCGGTGGATTCGACGAAGACGACCTTTCTGCCCGTCAGCTCCTCGCATCGCGCCGCGACGGGCTGGAGCGAGTACTTCTGCTCCGGCTTGCCCTTTGGCCGGCCCAGGTGCGAGAGGATTATGGGGCGAGCGCCGCGCTCGATCAGCAGCTCGATCGTCGGCAGCGATGCGCGGATGCGCGTGTCGTCGGTAATGTTGCCCTCGTCGTCGAGAGGCACGTTGAAGTCCACTCGGACGAGGGCGCGCTTGTCACGGACCTGCGCGTCGGAAAGATCGCGCACCGTTTTCTTTTTCATCGAGCGCCCGGTTTAGAGTCGCGACCCCATGAAGCGCAGCATGTCGACGCACCGTGAGGCATAGCCCCACTCGTTGTCGTACCATCCCTGCACCGTGACGAGGGTGCCGTCGATGACGTTGGTGGTTTTGGCGTCGAGGATGCACGAAGCCGGATCGCCGATGAAATCATGGGACACCAGCTCTTCCTCTTCGTAGCGAAGAATTCCAACCAGCGGTCCCTCGGCTGCCGCCTTCTTGAACGCGGCGTTCACCGACTCCTTGGTGGCGCCGCCCTTTTCGACTTCGACGGTCAGCACCGTGTAGGAGACGTCGGGAGTCGGAACGCGGATCGAGCTGCCGTCGATCTTGCCTTTGACTTCGGGAATCACCAGCGACGTCGCCTTGGCCGCGCCAGTGGTGGTCGGAATCATGGACAGCGCGGCCGCGCGCGCGCGACGGAGATCCTTGTGCGGAAGGTCGAGGATCTGCTGGTCGTTGGTGTAGCTGTGGATGGTCACCATCGACCCGTGGCGGAAGCCGAAGTTGTCGCGAATCACCTTCACCATCGGCACCAGGCAGTTGGTCGTGCACGAGGCGTTGGATACGATCGTGTGCTTTGCCGAATCGTATTTGTCGCTGTTGACGCCCATCACGATGGTTATGTCTTCGCCCTTGGCCGGCGCCGAGATCAGAACCTTCTTGGCACCGCAGTCGATGTGCTTCTTTGCCGCTGAAGCATCGGTGAAGCGCCCTGTCGACTCGAGGACGATGTCGACGCCGAGATCCCTCCACGGCAGCGCGCCGGGATCCTTTTGGGCCAGCACCTTGATCTCGTCACCGTCGATGACGATCGAATCGCTACCGACTTCGACGTCGCCCTGGTACGTGCCGTGGACGGAATCGTACTTGAAGAGGTGAGCCAGCGTTTTCGTGTCGGTCAAATCGTTGACAGCCACGAAATCGAGGTCCGCTACGCCTTCGTTCTTGGCGGCGCGCACCACCTGTCGTCCAATCCGTCCAAAGCCGTTGATGCCTACCCTTATAGCCATTCCGTTCACCCCATTCGGTTAAAGCCGGTCGCCACTGGCGTGGGCCCGGCCGAAAGTCACGTAACTGATTATTCTAGCGCCCGCCTGATACAACACTTTCGCACATGCGTTGAGCGTCGCGCCCGTAGTCACCACGTCATCGACGATGACGATGTGGGTGCCGCGCACAGCGTCGATCGATCGACCGTCGATGCCGAACGAGCCTGCAACGTTGTCCAGCCTCTGCTCGGGTGTCAACCTGGTTTGCGACTCGGTTTCCCGCGAGCGTATCACCACATCTTCCCACGACGGAATCCGCCACCGCCTGCCCAGACCGCGCGCGATCAACGCACTCTGATTATAGCCACGCTGGCGCTTTCTCGCTGACGCCAGCGGCACCGGAATGAGAGCGGCGCGCTCCTCGACGACATCCGTTGGCCAGGCGAGCCGGCTCATGCGTTCGGCCATTTCGTCCGCCACTTTTTCCCAGCCACCGTACTTGAGGGCGTGCACCATGCTCGACGCCGGCTCGACCGGCATCCAGCACAGCGAGCGGACCGCCCGCACGAACGGAGGCAGCGGCTCGCACCAGCGACACTCGCCGGAGGAAAGCGGATGCCCGCAACGAGGGCACTGCGGAAAGGGTAGAGCCGGCAGGCGCGACCAGCAGAGGCTGCAGATTATTCCGCTCTCGAGGCTCGACAACATGCGCCCGCAGGACACACAGGTGCGGGGCAGCAGCAGATCGAAGGCGGCGGCGAGATGGCCGCGAACCGCGCGCGAAGGCGCTAGGAACCCGCGAGGAGCGCCTGCCGCATGGCCTCGCGGTCGGGTTCCATCCCGAACCAGCGCTGGAAAGACAGCGCTCCCTGCTCCAGCAGCATCGGCAGGCCGTCCGCGGCCCGGTTCCCTCTCTTGCGCGCCGCCTTCACCCACGGGGTGCCTCCGCGCCGGTAAACGAGATCCATCACCGCGGTCTCCCGGGCGATGATCTTCACATCGAGCGGACGCTCGTCGTCGTGCTGACCTATCGGCGTCGCATTCACCACCAAAGTCGCCTCGGCGACGGCGGCGTCGATACTCTTTCCCACTCGCGCAACATCGCGAAAACGGCGCGCCAGACTCGCCACGCGGTCGGCGCTTCTGCCGACTATCACGGCCCGGGAATCAGGCCACCTTTCCACGGCCGCCAGTACCGCCGCGGCCGCGCCTCCTGCGCCAAGAACCACCACACGCGCGCCGGCGATCTCGTCCCCGACCAGCGCGCGCGCCGCGGCGTCGAAGCCACCCACGTCGGTGTTGTCGCAATTGAGCTGGCCGGACTCGAACCAGAAGGTGTTTACCGCACCGACCCTCGTCGCCAAGTCGGTCATTCTGTCGCAGCTGGCGTGGACCGCCGCCTTGTGCGGAATGGTGACGTTGCCCGCGGCTTTCACTTTTCTCAGCTTGCCAAGGGTGGCTCGAAGGTCGTTGGGCGCGACGTCGAGAGCTTCATACTCCAGCTCGATACCGGCAGCGCGCAGCGCAGCGTTCTGAAACACCGGGGAGAGCGAATGACTGACGGGGTGCCCGAGCAGCACCAGCCGGCCGGGAGTCGTCTTCACGCTCCGATCAGGTCAATTGCCGAGCCGGTCGAACACCTTCTCGAGCTCGCGCTCGAGAACGTCCGCGGTTTCGCGGTATGCGTCGAGATCACCGCCAAAGGGGTCGGCGATACCGGCGTTCGGAATGCCCGAGGCGTACTCGTCGATTACGTGGACTTTTCCGCGCCCGCCCAGCTGCACCACCTGCTCGACGTGCCCCGGCGTCATGACGAAAATGAGATCGGCTTCCGAGACGATCGCGGATGTCAGCTTTCTGGCGCGGTGGCCGGCGAGGTCGAGGTCTCGCTCGATCCCGACCAGCAGGGCCTCGTCCGTCGCCGTTGCGTTGTTCCATGCATTGGTCCCGGCGCTGGAGACGCTGACATCCTGGATCCCGCGGCGGCTGGCGATCTTCCTCGCGAGCGCTTCTGCCATCGGGCTTCGGCAGGTGTTGCCACTGCAGACAAAAAGCAGATTCATGTCAGGCGTCGCCGACAAGGTCCGGTACGCACTCTCTCAGCTTCGCGGCCGCAATCTGTCCAGGTCTGATCACCCGCGGCAGACGTCCAGTGCAATCTACGACGGTGGACGGTTGCGATTCCTGGAGACGCCCGCCATCGAGCACTCGCAGCGTCCCGCGCGCGATAGCGTCTCCCCACTGCGCGACGATCTGGTCAGCGGCCGTCGCTGGCGGGATGCCCGGCCTGTTGGCGCTGGTCGACGTGATTGGATCACCGTGAGCCAGGATGAGGCGCGCCAGAGAGCGGTGTGGGGTCCACCGTACGGCGACTCCCCCTTCAGGGCCACGCAGCCGATCGGGCACTCGCTTCTCCCCGCCCGGAAGCACGAGCGTCAGCGGCCCCGGCCAGAAACGAGCGGCGAACATCGACGCGTACCCGGTGAGGCGAAGGCCCAGTCGCGTAATCATCTCGCTGGCGGCAACCAGCAGCAGAAACGGCTTGCCGGGGGCGCGGCCCTTGAGATTCACCAGCTGCTGGACCGAGCGCTCGTCGACGCCGCCCCCGAACCCATAGACGGTCTCGGTTGGATAAGCGAGCACCTTCCCGGCGGCCAGATGCGCGAGCGTCCCATTGATGGCGGCCTCGACTTCGCCCGGAGACCAGAACGGCACCACCATCGGCTGCGGCTTCATTCGCGGAAGATACTCAGCGCCTCCGCCAACGCGAAATCGTTTTCTTCGGTGATTTTGAGAGCGCGCTCGCTGCCGCGTACCACGACCACTGGCAGCCCGATCTGCTCGCAGAGCGCGGAGTCGTCTGTCGCGATGCGATCGACTTCCCTGGCTTCGCGGTGGGCTCGCTCGATGACCTCTCGCGGAAACGCCTGCGGGGTCTGGGCCCGCCATATACCGAACCTGTCCACGGTGACGACGATCTTGCCGCTCGAGTCGACTCGCTTCAGCGTGTCGGCCACGGGGAGCGCCGCTACCGCTCCGTTCCCTCGCCGCGCCTCGTCGATGACGCGCCCGATCGTCTCGTCGGAAACGAGTGGCCGCGCCGCGTCGTGGATCACCACGATGGTGCACTCGGGAGGCAGATCCTCGAGTCCATTGGCGACGGACTCGCTGCGATGCCGGCCCCCGACGGAGAGCAGCAGGCGATCGGCGTCGCTCTGAAAGATCCACGGCGGCGGGTCGCCGACGTGTTCGCGCGGCAGCACGCATACGACCATCGCGACATCCGCCCGCGCCTGAAAGGTCTGGATGCTGTGAAGGAGCATTGGCTTTCCCGCGACCCAGCGGAATTGCTTCAGCTCCTTCGATCCCGTCCGGGAGCCGCTTCCGGCTGCGACGACGATCACGCCGACGTCCTGCTTCACGCTCGCCGGACTAGGCATTGAAAAGCTGCCTGAACAGATCATTCACTGTGCGGACGCCAACGACCTCGAGGCCGCGGGTCCCGCGCTTCGGAATGCCACGCTCCGCCATGTAGGCGGTGGTCATTCCCATTTTCGCCGCTTCCCCGAGCCGGCGATCCGCCTGCGAAACGGGTCGGATCTCTCCGCCGAGCCCAACTTCGCCGAGGAAGATCGACGAATTCGCCACCGGCCGGTCATAGACGCTGGAGGCGAGGGCGCTGGCCACGGCGAGATCGCCGGCGGGCTCCTGCATCCGGACGCCACCCACGACGTTGAGGAACACGTCGAGCTGCGAGAACGATAGACCAGCCCGCTTGTCGAGCACTGCCAGCAGCAGTGCAAGTCTCCGGGCATCGTAGCCGGTGCTGACCCGCTGCGGTGTCCCGTATCCGGCCTTGGCGGCGAGTCCCTGGATCTCGATCAACACCGGGCGCGAGCCCTCGAGCAGCGCCGTAACAGCACTCCCCGAAGCGTTGTTCAACCGGTCGCCGAGAAACAGCTCGGATGGATTTTCGACGGGAATCAGGCCTTCCTCCGTCATTCTGAAGACGCCGATCTCATCGACGCTGCCGAAGCGGTTCTTGGTGGCCCGCAGCACGCGATGCTCGAGCATCCCTTCGCCCTCGAAGTACAGGACGGTGTCGACGATGTGCTCG
>DASXGU010000267.1:0-3025 GCA_036488915.1 Gemmatimonadaceae bacterium
CGACGATGTGGCCCTCTATCAGGAGGGCCGTGGCCCGTTGACCTCGAACATCGCGGAGGGTGGCGTGTTCCTGTCGACGTGCGGCGATAAGCGCCTGCCGGACTGCAAATTCGACATGGTGCCCATACTGTACTCCGACGAAGGACTGTCGGCGCCCGTCGATCACGCCTTCTCGATAGTGGCAATTCTATTGAACCCGACCAGCCGCGGCAGGGTCGCATTGCGGTCGGCTTGCCCCGACGCGAAGCCGCGCATCTCCCATAACTATCTGGCGACCGAGCGCGATCGCGCCACAATGATCGCCAGCGTCCGGCTGGCGATGGATATCTTCCGGCGGCCGGTGCTGTCAAAGGTGCGGCGCGCACCCTTTTCTGTTCCCGCATCCGACGCGGAGGCGGATATCGTTGCATTTATCGCCGAGAAGACAGGCACCAACTATCATCCGACGTGTACCTGCGCGATCGGCCGCGTCGTCGATTCGGATCTCCGGGTTTTCGGTACCGAAGGACTGCGTGTGGTCGATGCGTCGGTGATGCCGTCGATCGTCCGCGGCAATACCAACGCCTCCGTGATCGCGATCGCGGAGAAGGCGGCAGACATTCTGCTCGGAAAGAAACCTATCGTGGCGGCGCGCGGCGCCGACCTGCCTGAGGGCGCAAGAGTATGAACGACGATCCGGAGGCCCCCCGCAGGGTGGAGAGCGAGCGGGGGGACAGCTACGACGAGCAGATCGCTGCAATGCGCGAGACGATCGACAATCTCGACGCAGCGCTGATCCACATCCTCGCCGAACGCTTCAAATGCACCCAGCGCGTCGGCGTTCTCAAAGCCCGCCACGGCGCGCCACCCGCCGATCCAGGCAGAGAAGCCCGCCAGGTCTCCCGCCTCCGAGCGCTGGCGGAGGGCGCAAAGCTCGACCCCGAGTTCGCTGAAAAGCTGCTAAATTTCATCATTGCGGAGGTGATCCGGCACCATGAGGCCATCGCGCGGGGGTAGTAGTCGTTTGCACCGGCTTCGCACCCTCACCCTTTATCAGCCGTCTGGCGGAAATGGAGGCCGATCCGGCAGTGCGAACAGCCGTAATCGATACGAGCCATCACTCCAGGTTCTGTCAGCGTTCAAGCCTGTGTGTGAGCGCCGACTGAATACTGGTTCTCCCGCACTTTGCGTGCTGCTCGTATCTCAGGCTGCGTTGAGAACCCGAGCGCGCAGAAGCTCGAATCCGGCGCGGCCATACATCGTACGCTTGAGCATCTTGATCCGGCTGATCTGACCTTCGACGGGACTGGTGGTCCACGGCAGCACCAGCGCCGCGTTGATCGCGTCGAAATCGCGCCGCAGGCTCGCCGCGAACTTGCTGAGCAGCGTGCCGGCGGCGGCGAAGAGCACGTCGTCGAGGTCATCGACTACGCGGCGCCGGAGCAGCTTGTTCAGTCGCTTTGCCCAGGTGACGGCGACACCCAACGCCGGCTCATCGTCCAGTAGCCGCCCGATGAATATCCGCTCCTCACCGTCCAACCGTGATCGACTGGTCATCAGGAGGCGCGCCAATCGATAGCCGCTCGGTATCGGCCAGACCGGCGGAAGCGGCCCGTTCGCAGACTCCTTCCGGAAGGAATAAGCACCGCGATGCCCGGCGGCCCAATCCCGAACCACGGACGCGCCGCCGCGAAATCCGAGGGCCCCGAGTTCGCGCCAAAGCTGAGCGGCATTGCGGCATCCCTCGTTCCAGCGGCGGCCAAGGAACGGCTTGAACGGATCGAGGATGCTGTCGCACGACGGTTGCTTCCATTGAGGCGCCTGACCGAGTTGCAGCCAGCCGCGAATGGTCTTCCGATCGGCGCCGATCTCGCCGGCGATGCGGCTGATGGTCGCCCCGAGGCCGTGCAGCCGTGCGGCCTCCTCGTACTGGGATTGCCGGCGAGCAAGCGACGCGGCACTTGCTTGCTGTGCGGCGGTCGGGCTCGACGACGGCACCGGCGAGTCCACTGGCATCGCGACCGAATCTTGGGCCGCTTTCAGATGCGCTCTGACGTGCTGCGCCGCGCGGCGGGCGGCGGCACTGTGCCGGTCACCGAGGGCTTGGACAGCCTCTCCGAGGTTGCGGAGCAGATGCCATCGGTCAGCAACCTGAACGGCGCCTGGCGCGCCTTGGCGGATCCCGTCGGCATAGGCGCCGGCGCGATCGCGGGCGACGATCTCGACGCCGGGACGATCCTTCAGCCAGGCGGCGACGGTGGCGGACTCGCGATCGGGCAACAGATCGATCACCTCGTTCGTCTCGAGGTCCACGATGACGGTCCCGTATCGACGACCTCGCTTCCATGCCCAGTCATCGATGCCCAGGACACGCGGTGTCACCACCAGCTCAGTGCTCGGTCGCGCCGACGCCAGGCGCAGCAGCGTGTCGGGGCTTGTCGGAACCGCGATCCGTGCAGCGAGGCGCGCACCCGCTTCGCCGCCGAGAGCGAGGCCAAGATGGTGCTGGAGTTCTCTCAATCTTCCGGTGCGACGGCCGGAACGGCGCGCGACTTCCGTCAAGCGCTCCGCGAACGTCCGGCGCTTGCACCCGCGATTGAGACATCGGAAGCGGCGTGCCGTGACCTCAATCGTCACCGGCCGTCCTTGCCACGGGAGATCGTGAAGCAAGCGTCGATACGAGCTGTGAATGTGTCGTGATGGGGTAGAGCAGACCGGGCATTCCGCTGGTACCGGGTATGGCGTTGCCTCGATCGTGACGCGATCAGATGTCGGGAGCACGCGCGTTACCTTGAGCGAGCGCGGAACGAAGGACAGCAGGCTGGAGCGCACGAGATTGAGCACCATGGACGTGAATCCACGTGTCTCTCTGATTCGCCAATCGAGTACAAGCCCGGCAGCACGCAAAGTGCGGGAGAACCAGTTTCACTCCGGCATCAACAGACGTCTCCTGTCGCCAGGTCCGAAACGCTTTGGTCTGCGCACCTCGGTAGCCGACAGCACTGAGGCGATGACGCCGTGGCCGGAAGTGACCATAGATGATGGC
>DASXGU010000081.1:0-18899 GCA_036488915.1 Gemmatimonadaceae bacterium
AGATTCCCGACGCTCGTCTGATAATCGCGCCCCACGCAACGACCGACTCGCATCTCCGTTCCATAACGGACTGGGCCCGCGCCAGCTCGCTGCCGCTCGCACGCATCGATGCCGAGGATGCGGCGAGTGCCGATGTGCTGCTGGTGGATCGGTATGGAATTCTCGGCGACCTCTATTCGCTTGCCGATGTCGCCTACGTTGGCGGTGGATTCCACGCGGCGGGAATACATTCGGTGCTCGAACCCGCGGCGTTCGGGTCGCCGGTGTTGTTCGGTCCGCGGCACGAAAGGAGTCGGGAAGCGGCGCAGCTGGTGAAACGTGAAGGAGCGGCGAGCATCAAAGGCTCCGCCGATCTGCTCATTCGACTGGGCGACTGGCTCGGATCTCCGGCATCGCGCGAGCTGGCCGGCTCCGCCGCGCGCGCAATGGTTCAGGCCGGGCTTGGCGCCGCCGAGCGATCGTACGAGCTGATCATGACTTTGCTTCTTCGGGAACCGGCGCCGGCGGCAGGACAGGCGGCCGGTAGGTGACCGCGCTGGTGCTTGGCTTGTGCACGAAGAACCCCTGCACCAGGTGCACCCCGAGCGACTTCACCATCTCGTACTCTTCCTTGCGCTCGACTCCTTCGGCTATGACCATCGCACCGTGCTCGTTGGCGAACCGCACCATCGTCTCGACCAGGTTCTGCTTGATGAAGTTCTGATCGATGCAGTTGATGAGCGACATATCGAGCTTGATGAAGTCCGGCTCGAGATTGGCGATCGATCCCAGTCCGGCGTAGCCGCTGCCGGCGTCGTCCACCGCGAAGCGGTAGCCCTTGTCGCGGAACTCCTTGAGCCGGCCGCGGAATTTCGGGTAGTCTTTGATCGCGGTGCGCTCGGTGATCTCGATCACCACCCGCGTCGGATCCTTCACCTTGAGCGTATCGACGTCGAAAGATGGGTCGGCGAAGTCGGCGGGATCGACGTTCATGAACAGCAGCTCGCCATCCTTGAGCAGCTTCGACATTCCTTCAATGGCGCGGTCGCGACACAGCCGACTCAGATCCCAGATCAGATCGGATTGCGCGGCGATCTCGAACATCACCTCCGGGCTCCGCATGCTGCGCATGGTCCCGCGCGCCAGCGCCTCGTACCCGAAGACCTTCTGGTTGTCGGTGATGACGATCGGATGGTACTCGATGTAGAGTCCGCGACTGCGCAGTGTTTCGCGCAGGTCGCTCACTTTCTTCGCCTGCTCACGGTGCTCGAGGCTCTTCGATGCGTTGGCCGCTTCGCGGATGCCGCGATAAAGCTGGCGCTCGAGGCGGAGCTTGGGATTGTAGATCACCAGCGATCGTCCGACGAAGATGTCGAATAGCGCGGCGATGTCTTCTCCGTGCACCCGCTCGATCTCCGTCGATACGGCTTCCTTCAGGCCGGCTGTGAGCTCGGTGATCTCGGCGTCGGTGGCGGCGGGGGTATCGTCCTGCGGAACGTGGAAGAAGATGAAATCGTCGTCGTTGGGAAACGCCACCATCAGCTTCGACGATGCCAGCGGGCTCTTGGTGAGGAAGGCGCGCATCGCTTCGCCGGTGGTCTCGAGCACGCTATCGAGTTTTTCCCAGCCGTACACCTCTTCGACCTTCGAGTAACGGTCGAAGTTGAAGTACAGGATGACGATCTCCCCGCGGTCCTGGACCGCCTTGCGGATGCTGTCGATCGTCGCGGCCACCGTCGGCAGCCTCGTCAGCGAATCCCTCAAAAGCTGATGATAGTCCACGCTCAGCGGGTGCGGGCGGAAGGGGATGTGGCGTCGCCGGCGGGTCCGAGCAGCTTGAGGTTGCGCTCCACGGCGGACGCCAGCTTTGTCAGCTCGAAGGGCTTCTCGACGAAGTCGTCGGCGCCCGTCTGCAGAGCCTGCCGCTTGTTGACCCAATCGTCCAGTGCGGTGACCATCACTACACGAACGCTTCGGCCCAGGGTGGGGTGCTGCTTGATCTCGCGGCAGACCTGCCAGCCGTCGCGGCCAGGCATCATCACGTCGAGCAGCACCAGCGACGGCTTGACCTCTTCGAACGCCTTGATGGCATCGTCGCCATTGTACGCGACGGTGATCGGGTACCCCCGAGCTTCCAGATAATCCCTGATGATGTGGGCGTTATCTGGATTGTCATCGACCACGAGGATCGGCGGATGAGCGGTATCGGTCATAAGCGATTGCCTGAAATGATTTTATGCCTATTTCGGGGGCAATTCGCAAGCCAGCGGCAGATTGACGTCTTCGGCTTGACATCATCTGCGCGGGTGGACAGGATGCAGATGTATCGAAACTCCCCCCAGAGGATTGGCCATGCACATACGCAAGATTTTCCTTTTACTGGCGTCTGTGAGCGCTGGCGTCGCCTCGTCCGGCCTCGCCCAAGCCCCCAACGACAAGACACCCAGCATCAACGGAGTCGTCCGCGACGCCGGAGACAATCCGGTGGGTGATGCACAATTATCTCTGTCACGGCCCAATGAGCCGGTGCGCTCGTTCAGGACCGGGGCCGACGGGAAGTATTCGTTTACGGCGGTCGCGCCGGGAGATGTGCAGATCAGCGTTCGACGGCTTGGCTATCGCGGCTCCTCCAAATCGATTGCCGTGGCGCCGGCAAGTGGCCCCAATGCGCTCGATTTCCAGCTGATCGAAGTCCCGAACGACATGGCCGACGTGATCGTCGAGAGCTCGAAGAACCACCTCGAGGAATTCTACCAGCGTAAATCGACGAACAGCTTCGGAAAATTCTTCGAGCGAACCGACATCGAGAGGCGAAACCCGCAATACCTGAGCGAGATGGTCGCTACGGTGAGCGGCGCGGTCGTTTCTTCCCTGGGTGCCGGCAACGGGATCCTGCTCCGCGGTTGCCAGCCGATGGTGTGGGTGGATGGCATGCGCGCGCCCGGCGCCGAATTGGACGAAGTGGCGAGGCCGAGTGACGTCGCGGGTCTGGAAGTCTATCCGTCCAACGCCGGCCTTCCTCCCACCTATCAGGACCGGAACAACAGGATGTGCGGGGCGATATTGGTCTGGACCAAGAATCAATAAGCGCTAGCCGCCGCGCCCGATCGCCTGACCGGTGTCGCGCTGGTTGTCCGCGGAGTGATACCAACAAAAAGCCCCCGGTTTCCCGGGGGCTTTTCTTTATCGGTACTCAAGTGCTGTCGTGATGGAATCGCCTTACGAACAGGTCGGGGCGCCTGCCTTGTCCCACCACACCCGGGTTCCCAGATCGTCAGTGCCCTGAAGCGCGATCGCCGCCTTCAGTGAGGCACTGTTGGCAGTTGCTTCCGTCGTCGGATACTCGAGACGACGCGGCACGTAAGTCAGCGTGGCATCGGGGCCCGGCACGATCGTATTCGGCACACACGTTCTGCGCCACTCGAACCACGAAGTCGCACCGTCGGTGTAGAGCGCGAGGTACTTCTGCGTAGCGATCTGCTTCAAGCCCGGTGTGCCGCCGGTGTAAACGACATTGGGATTGGCGAGGTACGCCGCCATCGCAGAAGCGGAAATCGATTGCCCCGACGAAGCAGCAAGGTCATTCCACTGATTCAGCGAAGCGCTGATTCCGGCATTGTAGTAGCCCGCAGCCTGAGCCGGCGTCAGTCCGCCCATGCCCCGTTCGGCAGCCTCGGCGAGAGTGAAGTTGGCTTCCGCTGCGGTCAGGATTGCCGTCGGGAGGCTCGCGCCTGCACCACCAAACGTCGGACCGTACGTCGTCGCGCCTTTGTAGAAAATGATTCCAGGGCGGGACGTGGACGAGCGGACCGGCATATCTGGCGGCGTCGGCAGAACACCGTTGGGCGACCCGCGATAAATCGTCGGGTCATCCTGAGTCGTCTGCGCATAGATCGGCAGGCGCGGATCATTGAGCGCATTCATGATGTTGACCATCCTGTCGGACATGCGCCAGTCATCACGTGCGCCGAGGTTATCAGCCCACGGATTGTTGTAGACGCCATCTCCCGGCCACGGGAAATAGGCGTTGTCGGCGTTGGTCAGAATCAGACCGCCCGGCGCTGCACGCGCCGCGGCAATCTGCGCGCTGGCAAGCGCGGGGTCGGCGTTGACAACCCGGATTGCCAGGCGCAGGCGAAGGGTGTTGACGAACTTCTGCCACTGGGCGGGATCTCCGCCATAGATCGGATCGGCCGCGCCGAGTTTGTTGGACGCAGTGGCCAGATCCTTCGACGCCTTGTCGAGCACGGCGAAGAAGCTGGTGTAAATGTCCTGCTGCTTGTCGTAACTGGGCGTAAGACTCGAGCCCACCGAATCGCCCTTGAGTGCCTGCGAGTACGGCACATCGCCCCATGAATCGGTGATGTAGGAGAACACCAGGGTACGGAGTGCCACCGCCGGCGCGTAAATGCCGGGGTCGTTGGTGGCCTGGCCCTTGGAGATGATCTGCGTCAGGTCTTTCAGCTCACCGGCATAAGCGCCGTTGAAGGAGCCTTCCGTGTCGGCAGCGTGCACGCGGACGTATCGATCCTCGTCGTTGTACTGCACCTCGGCCAGCTGCTGAACGATCCACTCGTAGGTGCGCAGATCGATTCCGCCGAACCAGCGCGCCGTGGCGAGGCGTGAGGCCTCGGTGAACAGCGGACCCGGAGGTACGTCCTCGGGGCTGTTCGGGTTTTTGTTGAGAGCGGTGATCTTGTCGTTGCTGCACCCAAATGCAGTAAGCGCCAGCGCGACGGCTGAACCGACTCTCAAAAAGGTTTTATTGATCATGTTTGATGAGTATCCGATTTAAGGGTTACGGTGTGATGCGGACGTTCAATCCCCACACACGCGCGTTCGGCATTGAGGCGAACTCGATGCCCTGATTGTTGCCCGTCTGATACGAGAACTCCGGATCGATGTTCGGCACCTTGGTCCAGGTCTTCAGGTTACGACCCGTCAGGCCGACAGCGATCGCGCGAGAGTTGAACCGGGCCGCCAGAGTCGGCGGAAGGTCGAACGTGAGGCTCAGCTCGCGCAGCTTGGTGTAGCTGGCATCGAAGACGTTGTCCTCGATCACCTGACCACAGTTATACGCAATACACTGCCAATAGTTCTCGGATTTCACGGAGATCGTGTTCGGCTGACCGGTCGCCTGATCGATACCCTTGACGACCAGGCCAGGGTTGTTCCAATCAACCTCGCGGCCCCTAACGGTCCGCGAAAGCACGCCGGTGTAATCGCCCCACATGTTGGTGATGCTTGCAAGCTTTCCACCCATGTGGAAGTCGAGCAACCCGTAGAGTCTCAGATTCTTGTAGCTCAGAGTGTTGCCCCATCCGCCCGTCCACCGCGGCTGGACACTGCCGAAATAGTGCTGGTATCCGGCGGAAGCTGGGTCACGCTGGGGAAGGCCGTTCTTCAACAGCAGATTTCCCTGCGCATCGCGCAGCCAGGAATTGCCCATGATTGCGCCGTACGGCTTGTTGAGGCGCGCCTCGAGGCGGGCCGAGAACAGGCTGCCCAACGCCAGCGTCGTGATTCCCGGAGCAAGCTCCGTGATCTGGCTCTTGTTGCGGCCATAGTTGAAGACGCTGTTCCAGGCAAGTCCGGCCGCGGATTGAATCGGAGTAACGCCGAGCAGGAATTCCTGTCCCTTATTGCTGATGTTCCCGGCGTTGATGGACTTCGAGGTGAAGCCCGTCGTCGCCGTAATCGGAGCGTTGAAGATCTGGTTCTCGGTGTGCTTGTCGTAGATGCTGCCGTCGAAGGTCACGCGTCCATCGAGGAAGCCGAGCTCGACGCCCGCCTCGTTCGAATGCGTGATCTCTGGCAGGAGCGCGCCGTTCGCCAGAGCGTCGTTGAGGGTAAACTGCGGCAGGCCGCCGAACTTCGTGCTCAAACCAGTGTAGGTCGTGCGCAGAAGGTACGGATCTGCGTCGGCCCCGACCTTCGCCGTCGAAGCGCGGAGCTTGAAGTACGACAGAACGCGGTTCTTCAGCGCCGGAACGGCGTCGCTGACGACGATGGAAGTGCTGGCCGAGGGATAGAAGTAGGAATTCTTGCCCTGCGGAAGCGTCGACGACCAGTCATTGCGCGCCGTGCCGCCGAGAGTCCACCACCCGTTCATCGTCACGTCAGCGGACGCGTAAGCGCTGTTCGTCTGACGGCGCTGCAGCGTCTGGCCGAGGGTCGGCGTGATCGCAGCGTTTGAAACGTTGTAAATGCCCGGAACGGTGAGTCCGCCGGTTTGCACGCTGTTGAAGTTGTAAGTGCTCCGACGAGTCGAGCCGCCGCCCGTTCCATTCAGCTGGAAGTGCGAACCGAGACCGCGGTTGACCCTCAGGATCGCGTCGGTTGTGTTCTCGTTGTTGTAGTCGGTGAGGTTGATGAACCCGCCGTAATAGGCCGGATCCACGATGGTGCCTTGCCGTACATCACCCGGCCCGAATTCCTGGATGACCGGGTAGCGGTAGATGTCCGAGCCCGTGCGAAGCGACGCATCGACGCCGTCCAGGAGCTTGTAGGTGGCGGACACGTTGCCGATGAACCTGTCGCGAGAATCCTGCTCCGGGTTGTCGTACTGGAGCCAGTATGGATTGTTGTGGAAGCTGTAGTTCCAGTTGTACTCGCGGTTGCTCGGGCCGTTGTTCGTCGTGGCGCTGGTGTTGTACGTGTTCTTCAGCGCCGACAGATCGACCTGGCGACCAAACCAGACGAACTGCTCGAGCACGCTCTGGGTGTAGCCGACGCCCGGCCTGTTCAGCGCCGTGTTGCGAATGTATTGAAGGCTCGCGTCGGAGCTCAGGCGGTCATTGATCTTGAGCGTTCCGTTGAGCAGGCCATTCATCTTGTGGAACGTATTGTTGGGGATGTAGCCCTCGACCTGGTCCGAGCCGAAGGACATGCGCGCATTGGCCCTGTCCGTGCCGCCGCTGAAGGCAACGTTGTTCGACAGGGTGTGGCCGGTGTTGAAAAAGCTGTAAACGTTGTTCGGGTGCGCTACCCAGGGTACAGGTATCAGTGACCCGTCCGCGGCCTTCGGGCTCGTGAACTGCGCGATCAGCCGTCCATCGAGCCGGGGGCCAAAGCTCTGGTCATTGTCGTCCTGGATCCCGCCGCCGCTTCCGTCGACGAACAGGAACTGGCCTGCTGAGCCCTGACCGTAGAGGTTCTGGTACTGCGGAAGTATCGAGGGGCTTTCCCACGTATACGTCGAGCTGACCTCGGTGCGCATACCGCCGCCGCCGGAGGATCCCTTCTTGGTCGTCATGATGATGACGCCGTTCGCGGCGCGGGATCCGTAGATCGCCGCGGCGTTCGGGCCCTTCAGGACGCTCATCGTGGCAATGTCTTCCGGGTTGATGTCGGAGATGGCGCTGCCGAAATCGAATCCGCCGCCCGGCCCTGCCCCGCGGTCGGCGTTGGACACTGCTACTCCGTCAACGATGAACAACGGATTGTTGTTGCCGTTGATGGAATTGGCGCCGCGAAGCAGGATGCGGGTGGAACCGCCCTGGGTGCCGGACCCGGTGATCGTAACACCGGAGACTTTGCCCTGAATGCTGTTGACGACATTCATGGTCTTGGTCTGGTTCAGCTCCGACGTGCTCAGCTGCTGTTGCGCCGTTCCGAGCTGGCTCTTCTCACGAGTTTCGCCGAGCGCCGTCACGACTACGCCCGTCAGCTCCGTGGCCGCCGCGGAAAGGCTGAAGTTCTGGACAACCGCACTGCCGCTCAGCGTAACGGACGCCGAGCTCGGCTGAAAACCAAGGCGACGCGCGGTCACGGTCACGCTCGTACCCGTCGCCGACGCCGGTGCCGTAAAGCTGTACCGGCCCTGGTCGTCCGTGAATCCGCCAACGCGGAGCGTGGGAACACTCACGCTGGCGCCGACAATTGGAGCTCCACCGGTGCCAGTCACCTGGCCACTGATGGTCGTTCCTTGCGCCTGAGCAACAGCCGGGACAAGCCCGAGCACGCTCACGATCGCAAAGAATCGAGAGATCTTACTGGTCATTCCCATACACACCTCGCAGAAAGTGAAACTGGGATAGGACGGTCGCGTACGAAGGGAGAGATCCTGAAAGCGAATCTTGCCCTGGTAGCGACTATGTGGGGTGCACCTGCCCGGACCGCAGCGGCTGCATGCCGTGCGCGTCACAGATGCGGTAGACAAACGCCCGAAAGGCCCCCCAGCCCGGGGGTCCGCTCGAGCAGCTATCAATGCCAATAATAAGAGCACGGGTCACGATTATGTCAACCAATACTTGTCTGCTCTGCAGTAGAGATTGACCGGTGACCGTCATTTCGGTCGGCACCGACGGATGTGGCCGGCGAAGAGACCCCAAAAAACGAAAGAGGGCGGAGCTGCTCGGCTCCGCCCTCTTTGCGTAAACCCTGCTCCGGGATAACCCGGGGTCTATGCCGCCGAAGCTTTCTCCGTCACAACCCGGACCTGGTTCTCCAGCACCTGCATGAAGCCACCCTTGACGGTGAAGCGGCGACCGGCCGAGCCGCCCAGCCGAAGCTCGCCCTCGCCCAGCAGGGCCATCAGCGGCGCATGGCCGGTGAGAATTCCCACCTCCCCGTCGTAGGCGGGCGCGACCACCGATTCAGCCTCGCCCTCGAACAGCACTGCTTCGGGCGATATCACCGATACGTGAAGCATCGCTTTATGCGGAGAGCTTCTTGGCCGTCTCGACGACTCCGTCGATCCCGCCCTGCATGAAGAACGCCTGCTCCGGATACTGATCGAACTCGCCCGCCACCAGCCGCTCGAACGAAGAGATGGTCTCCTCCAGCTTCACGTACTGGCCCTTGATGCCGGTGAACTGCTCAGCGACGGCGAACGGCTGCGACATGAAGCGCTGGATTCGGCGCGCGCGTCCGACGACGAGCTTGTCCTCTTCCGAAAGCTCGTCCATGCCGAGGATCGCGATGATGTCCTGGAGCTCCTTGTAGCGCTGCAGAATGCGCTGCACGTCGGTCGCTACCTTATAGTGGCGATCCCCGATGAACTGGGCGTCCAGAATCCGGGACGACGAAGCCAGCGGATCTACAGCCGGATAAATGCCGAGCTCGGTGATCGCGCGCGACAGGACGACGGTCGCGTCGAGGTGCGCGAACGCCGTGGCCGGCGCCGGGTCGGTGATGTCGTCGGCGGGGACGTAGATCGCCTGTACCGACGTGATCGATCCGTTCTTGGTCGAGGTGATGCGCTCCTGCAGGTCGCCCATCTCCGTCGCCAGGGTCGGCTGATAGCCTACAGCGCTCGGCATGCGGCCAAGAAGTGCAGACACTTCAGATCCGGCCTGGGTGAAGCGGAAGATGTTGTCGATGAAGACGAGCACGTCGGCGTTCTCGACATCCCGGAAATATTCGGCGACGGTGAGTCCCGAAAGGCCGACGCGGAGACGCGCTCCCGGCGGCTCGTTCATCTGGCCATAGATCAAAGCAGCGGAGTTGATGACCCCCGACTCCTTCATCTCCAGATAGAGATCGTTTCCTTCGCGCGTCCGCTCGCCCACGCCGCAGAACACCGACTTGCCGCCGTGGCCCTTGGCGACGTTGTTGATCAGCTCCATGATGACGACGGTCTTGCCGACTCCTGCGCCCCCAAAGAGTCCGATCTTTCCGCCCTTCACGAACGGGGCGATCAGGTCGACGACCTTGATGCCCGTCTCGAAGATTTCGGTCTTTGGCTCGAGGTTCGCGAACAGTGGGGCCGGGCGATGGATCGGCCAGCGCTCGACGCTGTCGGGGATCGGCGCGCCGTTGTCCACGGGATTGCCGAGCACGTTGAGAATTCTGCCGAGCGCCGCCTCACCGACCGGCACCTTGATCGGGGAACCGGTATCCTCGACGCGCATTCCACGCTCGACGGCGTCGGTCGACGACATCGCGACGGCGCGGACCTGGTTACGGCCAATGTGCTGCTGGACCTCGACGGTTACGTCGATGTCCACCCCGGTGTCCGACTTCTCCCGAATGCGGAGAGCGTTATAGAGTTCGGGCAGGTGCTCCGACTCGAACTCGACGTCGAGCACCGGGCCGATTACCTGGATCACTTTTCCGAAGTTGGTCTTCGTCGTCTCCGCGGCCGGCTTCTTTCTCTCGGTGCGAACGGCTGTTGCCATGATTTACCCCTGTAACGCGGAGGCGCCGCCGACGATCTCGGCGATCTCCTGCGTGATCTGCGCCTGACGGGCGCGGTTGAATGTGCGGCGTAAGACGTTGAGCATCTCGCCAGCGTTGTCGGTGGCGTTCTTCATCGCGGTGCGCTGCGCGCTCTGGAAACCGGCCTCGTTCTCGACCAGCGCGCGATAGACGGAGTTCCGGACGTACGAGGGCAGAAGCTGGGTGAGGATCGCCTCCGCCGACGGCATCAGGATGTAGTCGGGTTGGGCTCCTTTGCGCTCCGGCGGTGTCACCGGCAGCACCAGCTGCGAGGTCGGCGGCGTCGACAGCGCGGAGTTGAACTTTGAGTAGACGACGTAAACGGCGTCGATGTCGCCGCTGGCGAATCGGTCGATCAGACCGTCCACCAGCTCCGCGGCGTTCGCGCCAGTGGGCTGGCCGGTGATGTCGGTGCGGCTCGATGCCACGGCGCGGCCGATGTAGCGGAAATAGCCGAGGCCTTTCTTGCCGACGACGTGGAGCTCGGGATCGATCCCCTTCTCACCCAGCCGCGCCAGAAGACTGCGCGCTTCCTTGAGCAGATTGGCGTTGAAGGCGCCGGCGAGCCCGCGATTGCTGGTGAGCAGGATCACCGCCGCTTTCTTTATCTCCGCCGGCTGTCGCATCAGCGGGAAGCGCTCGGCCAGCTCCGGCGTGTACAGGTTGGCGATGACTTCGGTCAGCGAGTTTGCGTAGGGACGCGCAGCGACGACGCGATCCTGCGCGCGCTTCATCTTGGACGTCGCCACCATCTCCATCGTCCTGGTGATCTTGCGGGTGTTTTCGACGGATTTGATCCGCCCCTTGAGCTCGCGACCCTTGGCCATGTTTTAGCGCTTCGCCGCCGTGAACTGCTGGTTGAAAGCCTCGATGCCGCGCTTGAGATCGGCCTCGGTCTCCTTGGAGAGAACCTTCTCACCGCGAATCTTCGATGGGACCTGGGGGAACTGGGCGCCCATGAAGTCGAGGAAGCCGTGCTCCCAATCCTTGAGCTTCGCCACCGCGATCTGGTCGAGGAAGCCGTTGGTGACGGCGTAGATCACCATCACCTGCTGCTCGACCGCCATCGGCTGGTACTGGGGCTGCTTCAGGATCTCCACCGTGCGGGCGCCGCGCTCGAGCTGCTTCTTGGTGGCAGCGTCGAGGTCCGACGCAAAGGAGGAGAACGCCTCGAGCTCGCGGTACTGGGCCAGATCGAGACGCAGTCTTCCGGCGACCGAGCGCATCGCCTTCACCTGTGCGGAGCCACCGACGCGGGAAACGGAGATGCCGACGTTTACCGCCGGACGAACGCCGGCGAAGAACAGGTCGGCCTCGAGAAAGATCTGGCCGTCGGTGATGGAGATGACGTTGGTCGGGATGTACGCCGAGACGTCGCCGGCCTGGGTTTCGATGATCGGCAGCGCGGTCAGCGATCCGCCAGGCTTCAGGATGTTGGTCGCGTCGACCACCGACGGGTCTTCGCTCAGCTTCGCCGCTCTCTCGAGCAGGCGCGAGTGCAGATAGAAAACGTCGCCCGGAAATGCTTCGCGGCCGGGCGGGCGGCGAAGAACGAGCGACAGCTGCCGATACGCGGCGGCCTGCTTCGAGAGATCATCGTACACGCACAGCGTCGGCACGCCTTCGTTGTACATGAAGTACTCGGCCATCGCGCAGCCCGAGTAAGGCGCGATGTACTGCATCGGCGCCGGATCGGAAGCGCCGGCGACCACGACTATCGTGTAGTCCATCGCGCCCGCCTGGCGGAGCTTCTCGACGACCGAAGCTACGGTCGAGTTCTTCTGACCGATCGCGACGTAAACGCAGATGACGCCGGTGCCCTTCTGGTTGATGATGGTATCGATCGCGATCGCGGTCTTGCCGGTGCCCCGGTCGCCGATGATCAGCTCGCGCTGTCCGCGGCCGATCGGGATCATGGAGTCGATGGCCTTGATACCGGTCTGGAGCGGCTCCTTCACCGGCTGGCGGACGATGATGCCTGGCGCCTCCGATTCGACTTTGCGGGTGTGCTTGGCGTTGATTGGGCCCTTGTCGTCGAGCGGACGGCCGAGCGGATCGACGACCCGTCCGACCAGCTCGTGGCCAACCGGGACCTCGAGCACGCGCGAGGTGCGGCGTACCTCGTCGCCTTCCTTGAGCTGGAGGTAGTCGCCGAGCACCACCGAGCCGATGTTGTCTTCCTCGAGGTTGAGGGCGAGGGCGGTGATCTTCTCGCCGGTCTCCGAAGAGGTGACCTCGAGCATCTCGCCTGCCATCGCCTTTTGGAGGCCGTAGATGCGCGCAATTCCGTCTTTCACCTCGAGAACGGTGCCGACTTCCTCGACATCCAGCTCGTGGAGGTCCGCCGCCTCGATCTCGCGGAGGAGAATGTCCTTGATTTCGCCGGGGCGAAGGATCGTATCAGTGGCCATGATCTATGTGCTCAGAGCTGGGTTGGGCGGGGCTGGGAAACCCATTCGGGGGCGATAGTTTGCTCGCTTGTGAAATTTATCACAAGCTCGGTTCCGGAACAACAGTCAAGCATCTGGAAAAGGCGGGCCGCGCCGAAAAACATGCGGTCACAATCAGTTAGCCCGCGATTCTACCGTCGGCTGCGGGTCCTGCCCTGGGCGAAGCGGTCGATCAGGTCGGTGGTGCGCAGGCGAGCAAGCGATGCGGGCCGGGTTCCGAATATTCGTTGCGCCGTCACGGCCAAATGCGAGGACGACGCGAAGTCCAGGATTCGCGCAATGTCGCGAATGTCGTGACCCGGATTCTTCGCCAGCTCGGCGGCGGCAATGAGCCGCACGAGGTCGATGACGCGCTTCAGATTCGGCGCTCCGGGCCGGGCGAAGTTGCGGCTGAGATGCTCGCGACTCAGGCCCAGCGACTTGGCCAGATCCTTGGTGGTGACCGGCCGCCCCGAGTGAGCGACGATTACTTCCCAGGCCGACCTTTGAAGCTGGGTCGAAAGAGCGAGCGCGTGCGGCGGGTCGTTGAGCGCTTCCCGGAATCGCGTCGAAAAAGCGTGTGGCTGGACCAGATCCCGGGCGTCGTTGTCGTCGATTCCGTCGACTATCACGTCGATGAAGCCGAGTCCGGCGCAGCGGGCGACACTGGGCGTGTCGGTGGGTCTCAGCGGGAGGATCGCGAAGAACGGCGTGCTGGGAAATTCCGCGGCGAGCGCCGCCGACTTCCAGATGTCCTCGTCGGGCGCGCCGAGATCGATGAGCGCGGCATCGAGCAGGACTTTGCGAAAGACGAGGTCCAGCTCTTCGGCCGACTTCGTGGAGATGATCTTCCATTTCCGCCGCGGGAACGCCGCACGAACCAGCGCCCGTGCCCGCTCGCGCTCCAGGCGCACGACGAGCGTTGGCATCGCGGATCCGTTCAGGGAAGTCACGTCAGACGCCCGCGTCTGCCGTGTCGAGATCGGGCTTCCCTTCTATGAATTGCCGGACGATCGGATCCCGGGTGTGAAAGATCTCATCCACGGTTCCGACCTGTCGGACCTTCCCCTCGTAGAGCATGGCGATGCGCGAGCCCACGTTGGAGGCACTGCGCATGTCGTGGGTGACGACGATGCTGGTGACGCCCAGTTTTTCCCTCATGCGGATCATCAGCTGGTCGATGATGGCGCTGGTGACGGGGTCGAGGCCGGTGGTGGGCTCGTCGTAAAGGATGTACTTGGGCTGCCTGGCGATGGCGCGTGCAATTCCGACGCGTTTTCTCATTCCGCCGGACAGCTCCGCCGGATACTTCGACTCGACACCGGGCAGATCCACCAGCTCGAGCGCCTCACCGACCCGCTTCATGATGTCGCGCTCGCCCAGCCGACCCTCCTTGCGCAGCCCCATGGCGACATTGTCGCCGATGTTGAGGGAGTCGAAAAGGGCGGCGAACTGGAAGACGTAGCCGATGTGCGCGCGCAGCGCGTAGAGATCGTCGCGGCTCAACCTGGGGACCTCCTGGCCGTCGACCCACACGGTGCCGCGGTCGGGGTCCAGCAGTCCCACGATGTGCTTGATGGCGACCGATTTTCCGGTGCCCGAGTAGCCGATCAGGACCATCGTCTCCCCTTCGTTGACCTCGAGGGAGAAGCCTTCGAGAACCTTTCTCGACCCAAAGGCCTTGTAGACGTCGATGAGCTTGATCATTTGCGCCGGGATATCACAAAACTGAAATTAAGAGGTAGGCGTCAAAGGTCTAGGCTGTCAAAACCCAGGAGCCCGGTTCCGTGAGACCAAGTGTTCGTTTTCTGGCGATGTTGTTCGTGTTCTCGCAGTCGGGCCTAGCGGCGCAGAATCTTCCGCCGGCCCGACCGCGCGACACCGTTCGGATATCGCAGCTCGACACCGTCGTCGTGACCCCCGAACGCTCCGTCACGGTGGTTCGCACGTCGACCGTAGCGGTGAGCGTGCTTCCAGGCGCGCTCCTTCATGGACTTCCCGTCCGTTCGGTGCCGGCTTCTCTGGTGACCGCGCCCGGCGTCGCCGTGATCGATGCCAACTCAGCGGGCGGAAGTCCGCGCGTCATCGTGCGCGGCTTTTACGGCGGGGGTGAGACCGATTACCTCCCCGCATTGATCGATGGTGTTCCGATAGCCGCCCTGGCGTCGGGCGCAGTCAATTGGGACCAGCTATCCCGGAGCGGCATCGGACGACTGGAGCTGGTGCGCGGCGGATCCTCATACATCCACGGCGACGCTGCGCCCGGCGGCGCGCTCAACCTGGTCACCAGTGATCTCCCGGCGCTGGCGTGGCGCACTGACGGTGGGACGTATGCGCAGCGCGGGGCGAGCGTTGCCAGCGGTTATGCCAGAGATGCAGAACGCCTGGATCTCGCGTTCGACCATCAGTCGTCGGGAGGGTTTCGCGCTCACGAGACGCGCAATTTTTCGACGCTGAACGCAAAGATGACGCACCATGGCTCGCGAGGAGAGCTCAGCGTCTTTGGCTCGACGCACTTGCGAAACTTCGACGATCCGGGTCCACTCCCCTCGACCATCGACGACAGTCGAGCCGCCAATCCTTTCTTCCGCTTCGATCGGGCCAGCGAAAGAATTCATCGCGCCGGCCTGGAGGTGTTGCAGGACGTGGGGCCGGCGACCGCCTCGGGCTACCTGGTGGGTGAGTACTCGACGGCAAACGCGGTAAAGACATTGCCGCTGTCTCCAAATTTCGCCGACACCAAGGTCCGTCGGACGCGCGCGCCACGGCTCCTTGGATCGACCCAAATCCATTTCGGCGACGACACGCCGGGATGGCGCGGGCGCGTCGTCACTGGCGTCGATTTCTCGGCTGGCCGTCTCAGGTCGCGCTACGCCGATGTCGCCAGCGGTACCGCCGGCAACTACGCGGCGACCGACGGAGCGTTTGGAGCCTACGGTCCATGGTCCACCGCCGAGCGGAGAGCAGGGGCCGGTTTCATTTATTGGCAGCTGCGGCCAGTCGCTCCTTTGCGAATCGCGCTCAGCACCAGGCTCGACCAGCTGCGCGATACGTTCGAGCCGTCAGATCCTTCGACTTCGAAGAATGCCGCAACCTCGCAGAGAGCCGTCAGCCCCCGGGCAGCGTTGAACCTGGCGCTCCCGGCGCTGGCCAACGCCGCGACCAACATCTACGTCTCGGCCGGCCGGGTCTTCAAGGCTGCCACCCTCGATCAGCTGTTCGACGAGCGCGCGATTCCGATACCCGTCCCGCCGTTCAGGGCAACGGTTTCGAATTCGTCTCTCGTTCCCCAGCGTGGCACGGCGACGGAAGGCGGCTTTTATCAAACGTGGCAACTCGGCGGCGGAGCCCGCCTCGACCTTACCGGCGCGGCGTACCGGCAGCGCATGCGCGACGAGCTCGATTTCGACGTCTCTTCGTTCCGCTACGTCAACATCGGTCGAAGCCTCCACAAGGGGGTAGAGCTGGGCGGCACGCTCACCAGCGACTGGGGCGGGATCGTGATCGCCAGCATCGCGCGTCAGGCAGTGTTGGCCGAAGCGGGGCAGTTCGACGGCCTGCAGCTGAAAGCGATTCCGCGTCGAATAGCGACGGTGGGAGCGAGCATTCCCATCTGGCGGGGAGCTGATATCGGAGTTCTCTCCAGCTCTCTGGGGGGTGCCTTCATCGACGACGCCAATGCGCGACCGCTTGCCGCGTACACCCGGATCGATGTCAGACTCGGCGTGCCCGTTGCCTCGGCGCGGCTGACTCTCGATGCGATGAACGCGCTGAATCGGCGATACGACGCGAGCGCTTTCCCCGATCCGGCGGGCTCGGCGGTCAATTACCGGTATCCAGCGGCCGGCCGGATGTTCATCCTGGGACTGGAATCCCGCCTGTAGGGGTGAGGGTGACTCTGGAAGAAAAAAAAGGGACGAGCTTTCGCTCGTCCCTTTGCTTTGCCGCAGCGACTACGCCGCGAACGAACCGAGCGCGCGGCCGACATCGCCCTCGCGCAGGCGCTTGAGGGCCCTGTCTCGGAGCTGGCGGACCCGCTCGCGAGTGACGCCGAGCAGGGAGCCGATCTCCTCGAGCGTGTGCTCGCGTCCGCCCTCGAGACCGAAGTACAGTCTGAGAACCTTCGCGTCACGCGGAGGAAGTGTGGAGAGCGCGGTCTCGATCTCGTCGTTGAGGAAGCGGTTCATCGCCTCTTCCTCGGTGTCGGGCATCTCGTCGGCGACGAAGCGCTCGATGAGCGAGCGATCGCCCTCCGGATCCATGGGAGCATCCAGGCGCACGTCGCCCGTGTTGAGGGCGGCGAGCGACTGCACGACGTCGACCGACAAACCGGTGAGCTGCGAGAGCTCCTCGGGGGTCGGCTCGCGCCGCATCTTCTGACGCAGGATCTCCGACGCCTTGATGATGCGGGAGAGATCGGCGGTGCGATTCAGGGGCACGCGCACGGTGCGGCCCTGACGCGCCAGCGACGAGAGAATCGCCTGGCGGATCCACCACACAGCGTACGAGATGAACTTGACGCCCTGGTCGGGATCGAATTTGCGGGCAGCAGTGAGCAGACCGACGTTGCCTTCACCGATAAGGTCGATGAGCGGCATGCCGCGGTTCTGATATTTTTTCGCCACGGAGATCACGAAGCGCAGGTTGCGCTGTACCAGCTCCTGGAGAGCGTCCGGATCACCGGCCCGAATCCGACGAGCAACCTCGATCTCCTCGGTGCCTTTGAGCAGCGGATAAGTGCTGACCTCGTAAAGGTACTGATCGAGAATGTCCCTCTCGGGCTCGTTCGGAGCGATTCCGGCGACAGCCGTTTTGCGGCGACGCTTTACTTCAGCCATTGATGCACACCTCTTGGTACTACAGTGAAAGCCTGTGCGAATGCAGCCTTACCTACAGGCCAGCAATGCGAGCGGATTAGTTGTTTCTGCAACCCGAAAAACGCGCAACCAAAGTCGTTTTTCCGTGATCGAAAATTCAGGTTGTAGAAGCGCTGCAAGATACTGGCCGTCAGCGATTTAGCCAGAGCATTTTTCTTGACTTCGATACTACCCTTGGATATCCTTCGCGGTTCCTGTCGGGTGGTATTCAGCCCCTCAGGGAATGGCCGGGGGTGTAGCTCAGTTGGGAGAGCGCTTGAATGGCATTCAAGAGGTCAGGGGTTCGATTCCCCTCACCTCCATGGCTGGCGGCGGCACAAAGAACTGTTGTTTGTTCGCGGGAATAGCTCAGTTGGTAGAGCACAACCTTGCCAAGGTTGGGGTCGCGGGTTCGAGTCCCGTTTCCCGCTCTCCGGCGCGATAGGAGAGGGCGGTTAGCTCAGTTGGTTAGAGCGCCACGTTGACATCGTGGAGGTCACAAGTTCGAGTCTTGTACCGCCCATACGGGATGCAGAAGAGCATTTACCCACTCTAGTTCGCAGTTCGCAATTTGCGCCCGTAGCTCAATTGGATAGAGCATCTGACTACGGATCAGAAGGTTGGGGGTTCGAGTCCCTCCGGGCGCGCTGGCAGAAGCCCCGAGCACCTGGTGCTCGGGGCTTCGTGCATCGCGTTACTGCGACCCGTTTTTCACCTGATTCCGGTACGCCTCGCTAGCGTATATCGCCACCTCGACGCGCCGGTTCTGCGCGCGACCGGCTTCGGTGTCATTGGGCTGGATCGGCTCTGACCTTCCCTTCCCGACCGCGTGCAGACGCGTCGACGGAACGCCGAGGGACTGAAGAAGAGTGCTGGCCGCCATCGCCCGGCGCTGCGAGAGATCGAGATTGTAGGCGTCGGTGCCGACGCTGTCGGTGTGGCCGACTATGAGAATGTCCGAGTTCGGATATTTCTCGAGACTCGTCGCCAGCTGCTGCAGATTCGTCCGGCCGTCGGGCAAGATTTCCGTCGAGTTGAACGGAAAGAGAATTCCCGATGCGAACGTCACGGCGATTCCCTCGCCGACGCGCTGCACGGTCGCGCCAGGAATGCTCTGCTCCAGCTCCTTGGCCTGCTGATCCATCTGGTGGCCGATCACCGCGCCGGCCGCGCCACCCAGCACCGCGCCGACGATCGCCCCGCGCGCGGTTGATCCCGTCTGATTTCCAATCACTCCGCCGACGGCCGCGCCCGCCGTCGCACCGATCACCGCGCCCCTCTGCTTCTGACTCATTCCCGCGCACGCGCTTAGCACCACGCTACCTGCGATAAAGAGCGCACCGAAAGTGCGCGATGTATTTGTAGTCACGTCAGTGTTCCTCGTGAGAGATGCCCGTTATATCCAGTCCTCAATTAATCAGCAATCAGCAATGCCGTTGGTCCGCAGTCCTCAATTAATCAGCAATCAGCAATG
>DASXGU010000101.1:0-9414 GCA_036488915.1 Gemmatimonadaceae bacterium
GCGCCTACTACATCGTAAACCTCGCGCGCCGTGGTCGGTACTCTCCCGACCTCGCCATTGGCGTCGATCAGGGCCATTCCCGCCTCGCCGAGGGTGAGGAGCAGGTTTTCCACGCCGAGCCGCTTGATCGATTCGGGCAGAGCTTCGGGGTGCTCGATGTCGACCGCGGCACCGAGGGCCGACTCGAGCTCGCGACGGTTGGGCTTGAAGATCGTCGCGCCCTTGTAGGCAAAGAAATTCCGGTACTTGGGATCGACGACAATTGGAATACCGCGCGATTTCGCCTGCTCCATCACCGGCGCGATCAGCGCGGGCGTCAGGACGCCCTTGTTGTAATCCTCGAGCACCACGGCATCGGCGTTGTCGACCGCCCTCAGCGCGGCGTCGAGCAGGTTTGAAACTTCGTCCCCGGTGATGTCCTCATCGTCCTCTTCATCGAAGCGCACCACCTGCTGGGACCGGGCGAGAACCCGGGTCTTGGTGGTCGTACGGCGGTTGACGGTGATCACCGATCTCGACTCCGATCCGATGTCCCGCAGCATCGCCTTGATCACCTGCCCCTCGGCGTCCTCGCCAACGGCGCAGACGAGATCGCACTCCGCCCCGATCGCGGAGACGTTCTGGGCGACGTTAGCCGCCCCGCCGAGCGCCAGCTCCTTGTCCCGGATACGGACCACCGGCACTGGCGCTTCCGGAGAAATCCGATCCACATCCCCGCGCAGATACACATCGAGCATCGCGTCGCCGACTATCGCGATGCGTTTCTCGGCGCCGGATTGCAGGAGGTCGATCAGTCTGTCTCTCGAGATTGTTTCGATCAAATGCTGCCTCTAGTCGGTATTTCTTTAACAGCGAGCGGATTAGGCCCCAAATTAACTCCGTCGCATTCGCGCGCGTAGCGGAGACCCTTGCCGGGATGCCCGTCGGTGAGGTACGCTCCCCGTTCCCATCATTCCAATCATTTGATTCTCGAAAGATTCAACGACGCGGCCAAACGGGGGGTGTATTCGCTCCAGGACTTCTTCGTTCTGGCAGGGAAGTCGCTCGGATTCATCTTCGTCAAGCCGTTCTACGCCGCCGACCTCTTTCAGCAGATGGACGCCATCGGGGTCGGGTCCCTTGGGATCGTGCTCCTCACCGGCTTTTTCACCGGCATGGTGCTGGCACTGCAATCGGCCGTGCAGCTCCAGACATTCGGCGCGACCGACTACATCGGCCGCCTCATCGCCGGGTCGATGATCCGCGAGCTCGGCCCCGTGCTCGCCGGTCTGATGGTCGCGGGTCGCGTCGGGTCGGGCATCGCCGCGCAGCTGGGATCGATGCGCGTGACCGAGCAGATCGATGCGCTCAACACCCTCGGCACTGACCCCATCAAGAAGCTGGTCACGCCGCGCGTGCTGGCGGCTCTGATCATGCTTCCCATACTCACCGTCATCAACGACTTCGTCGGAATCCTTGGCGGCAGCGTCATCGCCAAGGTCTATCTCGGCAAGCCCGCGTCACTGTACTGGAAGACGGTGTTCGAGCAGATCCTCTCCGGGGGATTCACGCTCCACTACATCCCCAACGACTTCATCCAGGGACTGACCAAGCCGTTCGTCTTCGGTGGAATCATCTCGATGGTCGCATGCTATTACGGTCTCAAGACCTCGGGCGGCACCGAAGGCGTCGGAGTAGCCACCACCCGCACGGTGGTCACCGCCAGCATTCTGATTCTGGTCGTCGACTACTTCCTCACCCAGATTCTGCTGACGGTCTTTCAGCAATGAGCGAAGAAGAAGATCGCCGCAAGCAGGAGGGCGAGCGCCGGCATCCGAGCGAGAAAGACCAAACCTCCATGCCGCGCCGGGCGCGGGACTCGGGCCGGGTCCGCGCCGCCATCCGCACCGAGCTCGAAGAGGTTGCCGAGGATACCGCCGAGCGGCGGCCGGGGCCCGCCGAGAAAGGGGCGGCGCCGCGACAGAAAGTGGTCACCCTCGAGCACATCCACCTCGCCTTCGAGGAGCCGATTCTCGACGACGTGAGCTTCCACGCGCGCGAAGGCGATACGATCGTCGTCGTCGGCGAGTCGGGCACCGGCAAATCGACGATTCTGAAGCTGCTGCTGCGGTTGCTGGTCCCCGATCAGGGGAAAGTCACCATCGACGGCGAGGACATCACCCACCTCAACTTCGACGACGCGCTCAAGGTCCGCCAGAAGATGGGAATGGTTTTCCAGGGCGCGGCGCTGTTCGACTCGATGACTGTCTACGAGAACGTCGCCTATCCGCTGCGAGAGCACACCACGCTCGGCGAGGACGAGATCGAGGCGCGGGTCCGCGAGAAGCTCCAGTTCGTCGATCTCGAGCCCGAGCGCGTGATGGAGCAGATGCCCGCCGAGCTGTCGGGGGGAATGAAGAAGCGCGTCGGGATCGCGCGCGGGCTGGCGAACAATCCGGAGATCATGCTCTACGACGAGCCGACTTCCAGACTCGATCCGCTGACCACAGCCACGATCACTTACCTTATCATCAAGCTGCAGCGCGAGCTCGGCGTCACCAGCGTGGTCGTGTCGCACGACATACGGTCCGCCTTTCGCATGGCGAGCAAGATTGCGTTGCTCGCGAACCGTCGAATTGGATTCTTCGGCACTCCCGAAGAGATGACGGGCAGCGACGATCCCTACATCCGCGAGTTTCTGGGCGGATTTTGACGTGTCGGGAATGACGAATCATACGCCCGGCCCGCGCATTCAGTTTTCATGAGCGCCCAACCCACTCGCGGTGATACTTTCTAGCCGATGAAGCGATCCTCGTTCATAACCTGGGACCAGCTAAAGGTCGGAATCCTGATCATCGTCGCCTTGCTGATCATGGGCGTTGCCATCGTCAAGCTCGGTCAGGCGGGCAATCTCTTCGGCCGCCGCTATCGATTGGTGAGCTTCATCGGCAACGCCAGCGGATTGCGCGTGGGCGGGCCGGTGACCGTGGCCGGGCAGCTGGCGGGAAGCATCAAGGACATCAGGTTTCTCCCGCCCGACCAGGACACCACCAGGAATCTCGAGCTCGTCATCGAGATCAATTCCAGCGTTCGCGACCAGGTGCGACAGGACTCGCGCGCCAAGATCGCCACCCTCGGCCTGCTGGGTGACAAGGTCTATGACGTCAGCGTCGGCACTCCCAAATATCGTCCGCTGCACGAGGGCGACACTCTCATCGTCGTGCCGGCGATGGACTACGAGGCGGTCGTGCGTCAGGCGTCGAGCGCCATCACCGAAGTGGTCGGATTGACCCGCGATCTCAAGAAAGTCACCACCGGCATCACCGAGGGGCAGGGAACCCTCGGCCAGCTCGTGACCAATCGCCAGCTGTACGACCAGCTGAACGCCACGCTGCTGCGCACCAGCGCGCTGATGGCCCGTCTCGAGAATCCGCGCGGCACCATTGGCAGACTGCTCGACGATCCTTCGCTCTACTACAGCCTGACGCGCATGACCGCATCCGCCGACACCCTGCTCTCCCAGATCAACGGCGGCAACGGATCCATGGGCAAGCTGCTCCACGACGACACGCTGTACACGCGCCTCGCCAGCGTCGTCGCCCGCGCCGACTCCCTCGTCGGTACGATGTCGAACGGGAAGGGCACCATGCAGAAGCTGTTCACAGACGAGCAGCTCTACGATCAGCTCGTGAAAACCGTCACCGAGCTGAATAACGTTCTCATCGACGTGCGCCGCGATCCGAAGCGGTACACAAAGCAGGCGATTCAGATTAAGCTATTCTAAGAGCCGGTGTCCTCGCCCTGGAGTCCGAATCCCGACCTTAGCGATGCAGATGAAGCAGTACGATCTCGATGTCGCTGTAACCCGCGGTGATGAAACCGAGTCGGAGCACCGAGTACACGCGGCGGTAGTGGGAGAAGGGGACGAGCTGCTGGGCGCCGCGCGAGAGAGCGAGACTTTCACCTACTGGCGCTCCTGCGCCAAGCCCTTTCAGGTTCTGCCCTTTCTGGCGTCGGGTGGCTTCGATGCGCTGGGTTGGGACGACGAACAGCTCGCTGTGTCGTGCGCCTCTCACGGGGGCGAGCCCGAGCACGTAGCCATCGTGGAGCAAATGCTCCGTGACATCGGACTCGAGGAGGGCGATCTGGCGTGCGGCCCGCACGACCCGTCCTCCCAGCGTGGCGCCAGGATTCTTCGTGAGACCGGCGGACGGCCGAGCCGCCTGCACAACAACTGCTCCGGCAAGCACGCGGCGATGCTGGCGATGGCCCGCCACAAAGGCTGGCCAACCCAGGGCTACGAGCAGCGCGAGCACCACGTGCAGCGCGCGGTGCTTCACGAGGTCTCGCTCTGGACCGGCGTCCCGTGCGCAAAGATTCCGGAGGCGGTCGACGGCTGCGGCGTAGTCGTGTTCGGCCTGACCCTCGAGCGGATGGCGCGCGCGTATTCCCGATTCGCTGTCGCCGCCGATCGCGGTGAGGAGTATCCGATGCGGGTCTTGAATGCGATGGGGTCCAACCCTTTCCTGGTTGGCGGCACCGACCGCTTCGACTCGGCGGTCATCGCCGAGAGCCGTGGGCGCGTCATCTCCAAGATCGGCGCCGAGGGAGTGCACTGCGCGCTTCTCCCTGAGCGGGGTGTCGGAGTGGCGATCAAGGTGGAAGACGGGTCGCAGCGCGCGCAGTACCCGGCGCTTTTGCGGCTTCTTCAGGAGCTGGAAGCGCTTCCCAATCCGCTTCCCGCGCGGCTGGAGGAGTGGATGCACAAGCCCGTCAAGAACACCCGCGGCGAATCCGTCGGCGAGATCGCCATGCGATCCGACGTCGCGTGAACCGATGACGTCCGCCATCGCGTGATGACGACGGGAACAGACGCCCGTACTAGCATTGCTCATCTGGACGCCGGTCTCCGGCACCTGGTTCGAATTGCCGGAGCAATCGCCGGCTCGCCCGAGGGTCAGATGAGAGCAATCATGTCCGAGGCAGTCGAGGGGGCAGATCCCCTCGCCGTGGAAGAGATAATTCTCCAGTCGTATCTGTTCGCCGGATTCCCGCGCGCTCTGAATGCGGCCCGCGCCTGGCGCACGGTCTCCGAGCGTCCCGCACCGGCGACCGACAAGGAGGCCAGCGTAGAAGATCTGGCGCTCTGGAAGTCGCGCGGGGAGGAAACTTGCGCCGTCGTCTACGGTGATTCATACGAGAAGCTTCGGCGCAACATTCGCGACCTCCACCCGGCGCTCGACGAATGGATGATCGTCGATGGCTACGGAAAGGTGCTCGCCCGCGCCGGGGTGGATTTGCGGACCCGCGAGCTCTGCGTAGTCGCCGCCTGCGCTGTCAGTGGACAACAGCGCCAGCTGCATTCGCACCTGCACGGAGCAATCAACGCCGGCTCGAGCGCCGGCGAGATCGCCGCGGTGCTGGACGCACTCACCGATCTGATCTCGAGAGACGATCTCTCGCGGTACCGGCAGCTGTTGCACAAAATTGCGGAGTAGGGTATCACGCCCTGATGCCCGGATTCCGATCCTGACTTCCAAGCACCAATGTTCATTGACCGCGTCGTAATTCGAGTCGAGGGGGGCACCGGCGGCTCGGGCTGCACCTCGTTCCGGCGCGAGTGGCGGACCCCGATGGGCGGGCCCGACGGCGGCGACGGGGGCCGCGGCGGAAGCGTCGTCGTGCGCGGCGATTCCAACCTCGCCACCCTCCTGGACTACACTTACCGCGACAAGTGGATCGCCGAGCGTGGGGAGCACGGAATGGGCGCCAACAAGAGCGGCCGCTCCGGCGCCGACATCATCATGCCGGTCCCACCGGGGACGATTCTCCGCGACCTCGACACCGGCGAGATCCTCGCAGAGATCCTCGAGGACGGCCAGGAAGTCCCGATCGCGCCGGGAGGCAGGGGTGGGAAGGGAAACGCGTTCTTCGCCACGCCGACCCATCAGTCGCCGCGCGAGTGGCAGCCGGGGGAAGAAGGTGTGGTCCGCAACCTGGAGATGGAGCTCAAGCTGATCGCCGACATCGGCCTGGTCGGACAGCCCAACGCCGGCAAATCGACCCTGCTGTCGGTGATCTCGGCGGCGCGCCCCAAGATCGCCGATTACCCGTTTACGACTCTTCAGCCCAACCTCGGCGTCGTCCAGCTGACCGACCACCGGACTTTCGTGGTGGCCGACATCCCCGGTATCATCGAAGGGGCCCATGAGGGAAAGGGGCTGGGGCTCCAGTTCCTCCGCCACATCGAGCGGACGCGCATTCTCGCCTTCCTGATCCCGATCGATGCGATGGACTGGCAGGCCGAGTACGACCAGCTCCGCAGGGAAGTCGCCGAGTACTCGGCGGACCTGGCTGCCAAACCCCACTGCGTGGTGTTCACCAAGATGGACCTGCTGGGCGAGGAGTACGCTCCGCCCATCGAAGCGCCCGGGGCGTTCGGACTTTTTGCCGTCAGCGCTCCGGCAAGGCAAGGTCTGGACGCTCTCACGGCAGCGTGGTGGACGGAGCTTTTGCGGCTCAAGCAAAGTCTCAAGCCTGAAGACGTAATTGTCAGTCTTCCCTGAGCTTGCGTTGTGCCAACTACAGCAATGTCCAACGTCGCGGATCCGTCCGCGCCCGCCGGGGGCGCGATCGTTCAACGGTGGTCGGCCGGTCCTGAGAACTATCCAACCGAGCTAGCCGATCTTGCGCATCCGCCCGCCGAGTTGTTCGCCCTCGGTCGGGCGTCCGCGCTAACGGGCCTCAGGGTCTCAATCGTCGGAACCAGAAATTCGACGCTTTACGGGGAGCGCGTTACTCGCACGCTCACCCGGGCGCTGGTCCGCGCCGGAGTGTCGATAGTGAGCGGCATGGCGCGCGGAATCGACGCCACCGCCCATCGCGCGGCACTCGAGGAAGGCGGGAATACCGTAGCCGTGCTCGGCACGGGGGTGGACGTCCCTTACCCGGTCGGGCACCGCGCACTCCACCAGATGATAATCGACCACGGCCTCTGCCTCGCCGAGAATCCGCCAGGCGCCCGGGCGCAGAAGGGCTCCTTCCCGAGGCGGAACCGGATCATCGCGGCGCTGTCGCCCGTCACGATCGTGGTCGAGGCGGGGTTCCGGAGTGGTGCCCTCAACACCGCCGGTCAGGCGCTGGAACTGGGCCGCGTGGTTGCCGCCGTTCCGGGTCAGATAGACTCGGACCAAAGCCGGGGGTCGAACCAGATTCTGCGCGATGGTGCGGTGCTGATCGCCGCGCCCGATGATGCGCTGGCGCTGCTGGGCGTCACCGCTCCAACGGAGGCCGTACGCCCGCCGCTCCTGCCCGATTCGGAGCAAAAGATCTGGGACGCTACCGCCTCGGGCTGGATCGCCACGGACGCTCTCCCGGCGGCGACGGGCTTGTCGATGGCAGAATGCCTGGCTGCCATCACGTCGCTCGAGATCATGGGCCTGGTCGAGTGCTCCCTCGCTGGGGAGCTCAGGCGGCGCTGATCCGCTGCGCCGTATATTCAGGCATGGCGATCAGGCACCTCTACCTTCACGTACCCTTCTGCGCCCGACGCTGCTCATACTGCGATTTTTCGATCGCGGTCAGACACAACACGCCCGTCGAGGAGTACCTGCGGGCGTTACGCGCCGAGCTGGCTACGGTCGCCGACGAGCTGGAGGGATCGACCCTCGAGACCGTTTATTTCGGCGGCGGCACTCCATCGCGGCTGGGCGCCCCCGCCATCGGTCAGGCGCTCGCAGCGATCCGCACCCACTGCCGGATCGCGCCGGACGCCGAGATTACCGTCGAGGCCAACCCGGACGATGTCAACGACGTCGCGGTAGCCCGGCTCGTGGCCGCCGGGGTGAATCGGGTCTCGCTGGGTGCGCAGAGCTTTGACGACGCGGCCCTGAAGTGGATGCACCGCACCCACGACGCGGCCCAAATCGACTCGGCGATCCAGGCATTGAGACGCGGCGGCATCCAGAACCTCTCCATCGACCTCATCTTCGCGCTGCCGCCACAGCTCGGCCGATCCTGGGAGTACGACCTCGCGCGCGCCCTCGAGCTGGGGCCGTCCCACCTGTCGCTTTATGGCTTGACCGTGGAGCCCCACACGCCGATTGCCCGTTGGGCGGGTCGTGGGACCATCGTGCAAGGCAGCGAGGAGACCTACGAGAAGGAATTCCTCATCGCGCACGACATGATCACCGCCACGGATTTCGAGCACTACGAGGTCTCGAATTTCGCCTGTCGCGGCAAGATGTCGCGGCATAATTCCGCGTACTGGACCGGCGCACCCTACGTCGGCGTCGGCCCATCCGCGCACTCCTTCGACGGCACAACTCGGCGATGGAATGTTTCGGCCTACTCCGAGTGGGTTCGACGACTCGGAGCCGGCCTCAGTGTAATAGCGGGCACGGAGACCCTCACCGCCCAGAACCGCAGCTTCGAAGAGGTTTACCTCGGCTTGCGAACCCGGCGAGGTCTCGAGGTCGATCCGGGTGAAATTCCACGCATCAGGATCTGGGAGGCGGTTGGTTGGGCCCTGATCGACAACCCGCTCGATCGCCCGCGCGTTCGGCTAACTCCGACCGGGTGGCTCCGGCTGGACAGTCTGGCGGCCGATCTGGCCATCCAAAGGGTCGAGGCAGTCACCGCCGCGTAGGCGCAACTTCTAGTCACTGCTATATTTAACACTATGTCACTGCCGGGTCTGAACGAGCGCGAGCGCCGCGTCCTCGAGGCCGTAATACAGACGTATGTCGAGACGGCTCAGCCGGCCGGCTCGAGAAGCCTTGCCCACAAGTTCGGGCTGGGCGTCTCACCGGCGACCATTCGCAACACCATGAGCGACCTCGAGGAAAAGGGCTACCTCTTCCATCCCCACGCATCTGCGGGCAGGGTTCCTACCGACGTCGCCTATCGCGTGTACGTCGATTCGCTGATTCCGATTCGGCCTCCCGCCGCTACGGAGCGGCGGCGGCTGACCGCACAGATCGCCACCGGCGGATCCGCGGTCGAAGCGATACTTCGGCGCGCCGCGCAGAGTCTGGGCGTGATAACGCAGGAGCTCGGCATCGCCCTGGGTCCGAGCCTCGAGAACGCCCTTCTCGAGAGGGTCGAGCTGATCAAGCTTTCATCGGAGCGTCTGCTCCTCGCGCTGACGCTGTCGGCCGGGGCCGTGCGGACAATCTTCGTCGACGTCAGAGGCGAAATAGCCGACGCTGCCATCGCCGAGGTCACGCGGGTGCTGAACGAGCGACTCGCCGGCCTCAGCATGCGGCAGATTCGCTCGTCGCTGGGCGACAGGCTTCGCGATGTGGGTCCCACCCCCGAGGCCACCGATCTTCTCAACGTTTTCATCGAGGAAGGCGATCAGCTGTTCGACAGCGCCCTCGAGTCGGACGAATCGGTGCTCCTTGGCCAGGCTTCGGTTCTCGCCGAGCAGCCCGA
>DASXGU010000280.1:0-4298 GCA_036488915.1 Gemmatimonadaceae bacterium
ATTCCGCGAGGGAGACCACCCGGCTCACCGGCTCTGGCGCCATCGCGGCGACCCCGGCCGCTAGCGCCGTGTCGCCGACCCCATTGAGAAAGAGCTCATGACGACTGAAATCCGGGTTCCCCAACTGCCCGAATCGGTGGCAGATGCCACGCTCGTTGCCTGGCATAAACAGCCGGGGGACGCGATCAAGCGCGATGAGAATCTCGCGGATCTGGAGACGGATAAGGTTGTACTCGAAGTGCCTGCGCCAGCTAACGGGGTGGTGCGGGAGATCAAGATCCAGAGCGGCACCGTGGTGACCAGCGGGCAGTTGTTGGCGATCATTGAAGAGGGTGCTACGGCGGGCGCGTCGACGGGCGACAAACCTGCCGCCAGTGCGTCGGCCAGCGCGGCGTCAGCGACGGCTGCAAAGAGCGCGGCTCCTGCCAGCGTGTCGCAGTCGGGCGCGAGCGCGTCGGCTGCCGCGGGGGCGGGCAACGGGCACGGTGGCGGCGGCGTCAACGCGGAAGCTGCCGGCAAATTAAGCCCTTCGGTTCGGCGGCTCGTGGAAGAGAACAAGCTCGATCCGGGTGCGATCCCGGCCTCGGGGAAAGATGGCCGTCTGACGAAGTCGGACGTCGTCGATTTTCTCGGCAAGAAACCAACGCCGGTTACTGACAGAGCGGAGCCCCCTGCGCCTGCGTCCGCGCCGGCTGCGCGTGCTCCGGCTCCCGCACCGTCGGCTCCCACGGCGCGACCGGCTGCGGGATCTCGCACCGAGCAACGCGTACCGATGACGCGGCTGCGTCAGCGTATTGCGCAGCGATTGGTCGAAGCACAGTCCACACAGGCGCTGCTCACTTCTTTCAACGAAGTGGACATGACGGCGGTGATGGAGCTTCGCAATCGCTACAAAGATCGCTTCGAGAAAGACCACGGTGTGAAGCTCGGCTTCATGTCTTTCTTCGTGAAGGCTTCGATCGAGGCGCTGAAGAAGTTTCCTGCCGTCAATGCCTCCATCGATGGCACCGACGTGATCTATCACGAGTACTACGACATCGGTGTCGCCGTCTCGACGGAACGCGGGTTGATGGTTCCGATCGTGCGCGACGCGGACGTGAAGAGCTTCGCGACGATTGAGAAGGAAATCGGGAACTACGCCAAGAAGGCGCGCGAAGGCACGATCGCGATCGAGGACCTCACGGGCGGCACGTTCACCATCACCAATGGCGGTGTGTTCGGCTCGCTCATGTCGACGCCGATCGTCAACGCTCCGCAGAGCGCGATCCTCGGCATGCACAAGACCCAGGAGCGGCCGATGGTCGTTAATGGGCAGATTGTCGCCCGGCCGATGATGTATCTCGCGGTGACCTACGATCACCGGCTCATCGACGGCCGCGAAGCGGTGCAGTTCCTCGTGACCGTGAAGGAGTCGCTCGAGGATCCGGGCCGCATGCTGCTCGGCGTATAATTAAATTGGCGAAAAGACGCCTGCGGCGCTTTTCGCGAGCATGCCGACCGGCGGTTAGCGGCACGCGGGCGCCGCGCCCGCGAACACAGGGTCGGTTGAGCGGCAACTTGCCGCGCCTGACTTCGTCCCCATAATCAACAAAAGCAGTCTCCAGTGGAGTTCTCCATGTCCGACTCTTTCGATGTCATTGTCATCGGCGGCGGTCCCGCGGGCTATCCCGCCGCGATCCGTGCCGGGCAGAACAAACTCAGCGTCGCCTGTATCGACGAGTGGAAGAACCCTGACGGCATCTGCGCCTTTGGCGGCACGTGCCTGAACGCGGGGTGCATTCCCTCCAAGGCGCTGCTGGAGTCGACTGAGCTTTATCACCGCGCTCACGAGGAGTTCGCTGCGCACGGGATCAAGGCGCCGGACGTCACCATGGACGTCGGACAGATGCAGAAGCGCAAGGCGGGCATCGTCAAGACCATGACCCAGGGCATCCTGGCGCTCTTCAAGGCGGCTGGCGTCACCCCGTTGCAGGGTCACGGCAAACTGCTGTCGGGTCATCGCGTGGAGTTCGTCGCCCACGATGGCACGCGTCGCGAGCTCACCGCCAAGAACATCATTCTCGCGTCCGGCTCAGCTCCAATTGAGCTGCGCTCGGCCCCGTTCCAGTCGCCGCACATCGTCGATTCCTGGGGCGCCTTGGAATTTCCGTCCGTGCCCAAGCGTCTGGGTGTCATTGGCGCCGGCGTGATCGGCCTGGAGCTGGGAAGTGTCTGGCGGCGACTCGGGAGCGAAGTCGTCATGCTGGAAGCCCTGCCGGACTTTCTCGCGGTGGCTGACGGGCAGGTTGGGAAAGAGGCCCTGCGTCACTTCAAGAAGCTCGGCATGGATATCCGGCTGGGTGCGAAAGTGACCGGCGCGAAGGTCACGGGCGATGCCGTCGATGTGACCTACACCGATGCGAAGGGCGAGCAGAAGCTCACCGTCGACCGACTCGTCGTCGCCATCGGCCGGCGTCCCTACACGAAGGATTTGTTGGGTCCCGAGACCGGCGTGGAGTTGGATGAGCGCGGCTTCATCAAGGTCGACCACCAGTGTAAGACCGGTGCGGAAGGGATCTGGGCCGTCGGCGATTGCGTCCGGGGTCCGATGCTGGCGCACAAGGGTAAGGAAGAAGGTGTCATGGTTGCCGACCTCATCGCCGGCAACTTTGCCGAGGTGAACTACAAGACGGTACCGTCCGTCGTGTACACGGCGCCTGAGATTGCCTGGGTGGGCCTCACCGAGGAGCAGGTGAAGGCGCAGGGCAAGGCGTACAAAGTGGGTGTTTTCCCGTTCCTGGCCAGCGGTCGCGCACGCGCCATGGAGCAGGCGCAGGGCTTTGCCAAGGTGATTGCGGCCAAGGATGACGACGAGATTCTCGGCGTGCACATCATCGGGCCGATGGCGGGAGAGCTCATCGCTGAGGCGGTGCTCGCGATGGAGTACTCGGCCAGCAGCGAGGATCTGCAGCGGACTATTCATGCGCATCCGACGCTGTCGGAAGCGCTGCATGAGGCGGCGTTGGCGGTCGACAAGCGGGCGATCGATTCGATCAACCGCTAGTTTCGGAACCGGCATGCTGGGTAGCGAGGCTACGCGCCCCGGCAAAAGCCGCGCCTTTTGCTCGCGGGCCGAATCCGCTAGTGGGCGTGCTCGCTGGAAGCGCCGGAGGCGACTTCCAGCCAATACGCGATAGCGCGGCGTCCGTCCGTCCATACATCAAAAGGCCGCGGGTCTTCGTCACCTTCGAGTAGTAGCCTCACTCGCCGTGCTCCCGAGAGGAACTGCAGTGTTTCCCGGTCGGTGCGGTAAATGCGCGGTTGGCCGCGTATGTGCTCCGGGGCGTGAAGCGGCGTCGAGATGCCGACTTCGTGCATGCTTCGACTATCCCGTACGAGCCGGATGGCCCGGTCGTCCGCGAGTAGGATCACGTTCTGTCCCGGGTGTCGGTCGATGCCGAGACGCGGATCCACTGTCGACCAGAGATAAACCAACAGCACGTATTCGTAGTGGCCGGAGCGATTGACGCTCACGGCTGCGACGGTGGCGTATTGCCTTGCGTTGGAGGCAACATCCAGGTGAGAGCGGGCGAAGACGATCGGCGAGGTGACGGTCGTGACGAGAGCGGCCGTTTCAGAATCGAGATATTCGGGCGGGCGAGGGGTGGGGAAAGTACAGCCGGTAAGGTTCAGGGCGAGTCCGGGCGCAAGGGCCAGAGCCAGTCGGAGCGTCAGCGCCAGTCGGAGCGTCAGCGCCAGCCGGAGCGTCAGCGCCAGCCGGAGCGTCAGCGCCAGTCGGAGCGTCAGCGCCAGTTGGAACGTTGGCTTGAGGCGCAGCGATCGCGGATTGTTCACACCCCGGCGCATGTCAGAAGTTCACCCGGTAGCCCATGCTGACAAACAGCCGAGTCGTGTTGCCGATCTGCAGCACGTCCGGATTGCGGCCCATTTCGGTGCCGGCCTCGATCTCCACCATTCTTCCACGGCGCTGCCAGTCCGCGTGCGCATAAGGATTGTAGACGTACTGAACCGGTCCCGAGTCGTTCACGATCCGCTGCACCAGAACTCGCGGCCCGATGCGCCATGAGCCCCAGATCGGGTAGCGGGCGATGTAGTCCACACCGGTCGAATCCGCGGTGGGCAGGTGGTCGTAGCGCAGGACCAGTTGGTGAAAGTCGGCATTGCTCAGCAACCCGGTGCCGAAGAACTGCACCTGGTAGGAGATATCGTTACCCTGGGTGCCGGGGATCGCCTCCACACCCCCCGAGGCCGGCGTCGCTGACTCCTGGGTGACGAATACATCAAACATCACCTGGAAG
>DASXGU010000154.1:0-2972 GCA_036488915.1 Gemmatimonadaceae bacterium
TCGCCGTTCTGCGCTCCAATCCCGATGTTCGGGAGATCAGTCCCGTGCTCGGCGCATCGATCCACATTCCGGTGAATGGCCGCGATGTGAGCGGATCGGCGATCGGGATAGATCCAACGGTGCAGGGCGACTACGAGCTGGTTTCCGGACGGAACGTCACGAGCCCCGATGCAATCGCCGTCAACGACTTCATGCTGAAGCAGCTCGGCGCGCACGCCGGCGATACTCTAAGGGTCGCACTCGGCTACGATCCACAGACGCGGAGCTATTCCGCGGAGCGGAAGCTCGTGCTGTCGGGGGTGGTGCGCTTCATCTATGGCGCCAACGATCAGGCCGGCGCCGTGATGCGTCGGGAGACGCTCGAGACAATGGGGGCGGCTGGCGAAACGGGGAGGGTACTGAGCGACCGGGCGTCGCTCTTCATGGTGCGAGTGCGCGATGGCGCGGACGCCGAGAAAGTGCGAGGGTGGATCGAAGCGCGCCTCCCCAACGTCAGCGCAATCTCGATTGCCACGGCAATCGCCCAGGTCGACGAGCGACTCAGCTATTTCAGGCAGCTGGCGCTGATACTTGGCGCGGTGAGTCTGTTCGTCGGGTTCCTGCTGGTGACGACACTGGTGACCGTGTCGGTAAATGAGCGCGCGGGGGAGATCGCCGTCATGCGCGCCATCGGCATCTCGAAGAGCCACGTGGTGCAGCAGATCGTGCTGGAGGGTGTCGCGATAAGCCTGGCGGGCGCTGTGTTTGGGCTCGGCCTGGGGCTTCTCACGGCGCGCTATCTCAACACGATTCTGTCGGCATTTCCCGGGCTGCCGATGGCGATTGATTTCTTTCTCTTCCAGCCGCGCGCGGCGTGGTCGGCGCTCGGGCTGCTGGTCGCGACTGGAATCGGCGCCGGGGTCTACCCGGCCTGGCGCGCCGCCTCACTGCCGATCGCCGAGTCACTGCGTCGCGAGGCCATCGCGTGAGCGAAGAGCCAGACGCAAATGAAACGGCGATCGTGTCGTTGCACGATGTGCGGCGCGACTATGCCGTCGGCGCGGAGCGAGTGCACGCGCTGCGGGGTGTCACGCTCGATGTCGGTCGCGGCAGCTATGTCGCCATCGTCGGTCCGTCGGGCTGCGGCAAGTCGACGCTCCTGAACCTCGTCGGGGTCATCGACAAGCCGACGTCGGGATCCGTGGCGATTGCCGGAAAACGCGTCGATGCCATGACCGATCGAGAGGCGACCCGATTCAGGCTGCACAACATCGGCTTCGTGTTCCAGCGATTCTATTTGATGCCCATTCTATCGGCGGTGGAGAACGTCGCACTGCCCATGGCGGAAGCCGGCGTTCCGAAATCGGAAAGAATCCAGCGCGCGTCGGAGCTGCTCGAGTACGTCGGACTCGGGCATCGATTGAAGCATCGGCCGTCGGAGTTGTCCGGAGGCGAGCAACAGCGGGTGGCGATCGCCCGAGCCCTGGCCAACGAGCCGTCGCTGCTGCTGGCCGACGAGCCCACGGGTGAGCTCGACGCGCGAACCGGGACCGAGATCATCGCGCTGTTCGAGCGCCTGAACCAGGACGGGACGACGCTGGTCGTGGTTACCCACGACGAAGACCTGGCCGATGCAGCCCAGGGCAAGATCCACATGCGCGACGGCGTGGTGGTGGACGGATGATAGGACAGCTGGCCCTGCGCAACATCACCTACCGCCCATGGCGCTCGATGCTGCTCTTTTTTGGCTTCGGCGTCGGAGTGGCGGTGATGATCGTGCTGCTCTCCATCGGCGAGGCGATGTTGTCGCAGGCGCGGAACGAGAAGCTGGTCGGCGGCGGGACGATCACCGTTCTGCCCGAGGGCCTGGACGTCGAGGTGATGAAAACCGGCGGCATCGGCGGGCTCTTCTTCTCCATCGATCACTCGTCGTTTTTGTATCGCCAGGTGCTGGCATCGCCGAGGTATGCGGGGCAGATCGCGGCGGTGGCGCCGCAGATCGAAGGGCGGCTGCTGTACGCCCGGACGAAAGGCGGACTCGAGCTGGCAGTCCACGCCACCGGCGAGATCCCGTCGGCGACCGCGGCGGTTGGTGCCGGCGCCGAAGTGGTGACCGGAAAATGGGAGGACGATGCGGGCGACCGCAGGTGGTCCGCTCCGACGCTCGTCGAGCTGCGGAACGAGATCGACCATTTCCACATTCCATCCGACAGCGTCGCGAACAGACAGACGTGGGCCGAGTGGCACTACTTCAACGTCCTGTCGCCCGGCGCGAAGCGTTGGGCGTTCATCTCGTTCATTGTCGGCGGCGATGTCATCGGCACGAAGTGGGGCGGGCAGCTCGGCATGACGCTCCGAGAACAGAACGGCTCGACCCGACGCTTCGGCGCCAGCTTCGATCGATCGAGGGTAAGGTTCTCGACAACGAGCGCAGACGTTTCTTTCGGCGACTCGCGTGTCACCATCCTGCCGAACGGCGACTACGAGGTCCGAGGCTCTGCGCGTGGAGAGAAGGGATCCGGGGCGGTTTCTGTTTCGCTGCGGGTTCATCCGGCGCCGTACGCTTATTTCCCGGGCGTGCAAATGGGCTCCGGTGGCTTCGTGTCGGGCTATACCGTTCCGGCGCTGCGCGCGACGGCGACGGGTACGATTTGCGTCGATGGGCAATGCGAGGAGCTCATCGACGCCCAATCCTATCACGATCACAACTGGGGCGTCTGGCGAGGCGTCACGTGGGACTGGGGCGCCGCGCGCGCCGGCCAGTACACCTTTCTGTACGGGCGGGTGTATCCGTCGGATACGACGGCGCCGGTTCCGCCGCTGCTGGTGTATCTGGTCGACTCGCTCGGATTCAGAGCGGTCTTTCGCCCCAAAATCATTTCGTACGCCGACGATCGCATCGTGGTGGCAGGACCGGTCCAGCTTCGTGTCCCGTCCACTGCCAGCTTTGAGGATGTCCGCGGCAAGGATACTCTCCGCGTCGACATAACGGT
>DASXGU010000162.1:0-4384 GCA_036488915.1 Gemmatimonadaceae bacterium
TGGGGGCCGGTGATTTTCTAGAGGGAAAGGGAAGTGCGAGGCGGGAAGCGCGTCCCGACCGGTCTGGGCGTAGTGAACTGACAACTTGCAACTCTGCCGCTGACAGCTCGCACCCGTTCAGTTAGCACTTATCCGCTTCCCGATTCCCGGTTCCCCCTAAGCCACTTCCTTGATCTCCAGCGGCGTCGCCTCTTCCCCCGGCTCCGCCGGCACGAGCGCGAATTGAAGTACTTCGCTCAGCGTCTCGACGGGATGGAAGTCCAGCGTCTGGCGAACTTCCTCCGGCACATCCTCGATGTCGGCTTCGTTCCCCTTCGGGATGATGATGGTCTTGATGCCGGCGCGATGAGCGCCGAGCACTTTCTCCTTCAATCCACCGATCGGCAGAACCCTGCCGCGCAGGGTGATCTCGCCGGTCATCGCCACATCGCGCCGCACCGGCCGGTCGGACATCTCCGAAACCAGTGCCGTGGCGATCGCGATTCCCGCCGACGGCCCGTCCTTTGGAATTGCGCCAGCAGGGACGTGGATGTGGGCCTCGATCGCGCCAAGCCGGTCGCGGGGGATTCCCAGCACCGCCGCGTTGTTGGTAGCGTAAGTGAACGCCGCGCGCGCCGATTCCTTCATGACGTCGCCGAGCTGACCGGTGAGGATCAGCGAGACGGCGCCGCCAGGGCCCGGCTGGGTCTGGGTATCGCTCTCGCGATTGCCGTAATACCGGCGGATCGACGCCTCGACGAACATGATGTCGCCGCCCATCGGCGTGTAGTACATGCCCGTAGCAATGCCGACCTCGCTCTCGTCGAGCGCGTGCTCGGGATGCACTCGCGGCCGTCCCAGAAGCTCCCGCACCGTCTCCTCGTCGACGACGTGCGCTACCTCTTCGCTCGCGGCGATCTTGCGCGCCAGTTTTCTGGCGACCGCGCCGATCTGTCGCTCCAATTGTCTCACTCCGCTTTCGCGGGTGTAGTTGGACACCACCGACATTATCGCTTCGTCGGTGAAGGTGATGTTCTTGTCGCTGAGGCCGGACTCCTCGAGCTGCCTCGGCAGGAGATACTTCTTGGCGATCTCCGCCTTCTCCTTCTCGGTGTAGCCGGCGAAGTCGACGACTTCCATGCGGTCGAGCAGCGGACCGGGGATGTTCTGGACGAAATTCGCCGTGGCGATGAACAGCACCTCGCTCAGGTCGAACGGAATGCCGAGGTAGTGATCGGTGAAGGTGTCGTTCTGCGCCGGATCGAGAACCTCGAGCAGAGCGCTGGCCGGATCGCCCTGGAAGGACGTACCCAGCTTGTCGACTTCGTCGAGCAGGAAGACAGGATTCTTGGTCCCTGCCTGCTTGAGCCCCTGAACGATGCGGCCCGGCATTGCGCCCACATAGGTTCGCCTGTGTCCGCGGATGTCGGCCTCGTCCCGAGCGCCACCAAGTGCAACGCGCACGTACTCCCGTCCCAGCGATCTGGCGATCGATTTGGCGATGGAGGTCTTGCCGACGCCTGGCGGTCCGATGAAAAGAAGGATCGGTCCCTTCGCCATGGCGCGGGATTTGGCCTCGGCCTTATCGGTGATGGCCCGGTCCTCGTGTTCTCCAGCTGAAAGCGAGGGAGTCGCATCATCGCGATTCGCCGAGAGCCGCGCTGCCGGCACCTCGCCGCTCTTTTCGACTTCCTCCGCGAGCTGCGATGCGCGGAGCTGTCTCACCGCCAGAAACTCGAGAACGCGATCCTTTACATCCTTGAGACCGTAGTGATCCTCCTCGAGCACGGATTCGGCGTGCTTGAGATCGAGCTGATCATCCGACCTCTTGTTCCAGGGAAGCTCGGCGATCCACTCCAGATACGTGCGGATCACCTGCGCCTCCATCGATTCGCGTCCGGCGCGCTCCAAGCGGCCGAGCTCGCGCTCGACTTCAGCCCTCGCTTCCTTCGACAGGTCGAGCTTGGCGAGTTTGTCGCGGAGCTCGACGATCTCCTTGCTGGAATCATCGTCGCCCAGCTCCTTCTGAATCGCCTTGAGCTGCTCGCGCAAATACATCTCGCGCTGGCGTTCGCCAAGCTCCTCCTGGACCTGCGACTTGATGTCTTCCTGCGCCTCCAGCAGGCCGACCTGCCGCTGCACGTGCACGAGCACGCGGCGGAGTCTTTCCTCGACGCTCAGCGTCTCGAGAAGCCCCTGCTTTTCCGGGACGGGAAGCTCGATGTAGCCGGCAACCAGATCGGCGAACCGACCCGGATCGGTAACGGAGTCGAGCACCTGGTGAACCACTTCCTCGGGAAGTCCGCGACGCTCGCCGAGCTCTGCCGCCCGCTCACGTGTCTCCTTTTGTAACGCCGTGAATGCCGGATCGTTTTCAGTTTGAGGGGTCATCTCCTCGGCTGGAACGATTACGGCGCTCAGATATCCGTCGCCTGTCGAATACTGGAGGGCCGTGGCGCGCTGTTCACCCTGCAACAGCAGCTGGACGCCGCCGAGGCCACGCTGGATCTGGCCGATGCGCGCTATCACGCCCATCGAGTACAGAATGTCCGCCGTCGGCTCTTCGGTGTTGTCCCGCTGTGCAACCGCGAAAACGAGGCGGTCGCCCTTGAGGGCCGACTCGATCGCGCGCAGAGTGGAAGGCCTGCCGGCCGCTATGGGCTGGGTGAGGCCCGGAAAAATTACAGTCCCCCTGAGAGGGAGAACCGGTAGTGTTTGCCTTTGTGCCATTGTGATTCCTGGGACAAAACTCTTATTTAGATACTACTCCACGGCCTTCCCTTACTGCATCTTTTGCTCTCGTGGATTTACGCCACCCAGGCATGATCTGCAACACCAGAACTGCTGATTCGACGCGGCCACATGCCAATTAGACCTGAAGACGAGTTGGGCACGCATGTGGCTAACGTCCTCTCTGCAAACTATGAGCTAGAGGACGAGGTCGGCCGTGGGGGCATGGGCATCGTCTATTGCGCGCGCGATCGACGCCTCAAGCGCGAGATCGCCATCAAGGTTCTGCCCCCAGAGCTGAGTTTCCGCGCCGACATCAGACAGCGATTCCTGCGCGAAGCGGAGACCGCGGCGCAGCTCAATCACCCCAACATCGTTCCGATTTACACCGTCGAGGAAAAGGACAACCTCGTCTATTTCGTGATGTCGTACATCAAGGGCGACAACCTCGGTGTGCGACTCCAGCAACACGGTCCGATGCCGCCGGTCGAAGTGCGTCGGATTCTCAAGGAAGTCGCCGACGCGCTCGCCTACGCGCACACCCGTAATGTCATCCACCGCGACATCAAGCCGGACAACATCATCATCGACGAGGAAACAGGACGCGCGATGGTGACCGATTTCGGCATCGCGCGCGCGCTGACCGACAGCGGCGATTCGCGCCTGACGGCCACTGGCATGGCGATCGGCACTCCCGCCTACATGTCCCCGGAGCAGTCTGCCGGCGACCGCGCCATCGATGGCCGCAGCGATCTGTATTCGCTCGGCGTCGTCGGCTACCAAATGCTTTGCGGCCAGACGCCTTTCATGGCGAGCAACACTCCCTCGATGCTGGTCAAGCATCTCTCGGAGCAGCCGGTGCCGGTCGACGAGCGGTGGCCCGACCTGCCGCCCGACCTGGCGCGCGCCGTCATGGTCTGTCTGGAGAAGGATCCCGACGATCGCTTCCCCAACGCGGCCGCGTTCGCCGCGGCTCTGAGCGGCGGGGCCATGCCGACGCTGGCCACCCGCGCCCAGCCGGCGGCGCCAGCCTCCGGAATGCGTACCGGAACCGGCGCGCGTGCACGCGGTCCTTCGGATACGATGCGAGGCTCCGGCGACGCCATGCGCGACCGCTACGCCCCGGTGCCGCAGTCGCCGTACATGCCGGCGCAGCCGACGACCGAAGAGCTGGCCAAGTGGAACGCGCCGATGGTGGTGTCGTTCCGTCGCAAGCTCGCGCCGTACTTGGCCGTCAACGCGATCCTGGTGCCGATCTCATTGTTCTCGAACCATGATTTCATCGCGCTGACCGTGATCTGGACCGTCGCCCTCGCCTTCAAGTACTCGAAGCTCTGGGCCGCAGGCTACGATTGGCGCGATGTGTTTCGCCAGCCGCGCGACCGTCTGATCTTCGACGTCGCCGCCGAGACCATCGACGACGCGCGCGCCCTCTTCGATGAGAAGAAGCGGGCCGAGGTGCGTGCCCGCGCTCGTGCGCGGGGCCAGGGTCTGTTCGCACCGATGACGCCGGTGCCCACGATGCAGCCGTTCCAGCCATATCCCCGCAGCGGTGGGCCGACGACGAGTCCCATTCCCGCCGGAGCGCCGGCGCCATTTGCCGATTCGCGTTACGGGTCGGCGATCCGTGACGCCGAGAGCGATCATCGCGAGATCCATCGCCAGCTTCTCAACA
>DASXGU010000167.1:0-16534 GCA_036488915.1 Gemmatimonadaceae bacterium
CGCGGCGACGGCAAGGAGATCCGGGAAACAGCCGAGGCGCCGACGCCGGTGGCGACCATCTCCTACTCCCTCGGAGAAGAAGCGGAATCCATCCAGTCGATGCACCGTGACGTGCAGGAGCGGGGCAGGCTCCCGCTCGCCGAAGCCGAAGCCGTAGTGCGATCACTCTCGATGGCGATGCACGGCGACCAGCAGATGATTCTACCCCTTCTCCAGCTGCGCGAGTTCGACGAGTACACGACCACGCATTCCCTGAACGTGTCTGTGCTGGTGATGGCGCTGGCGGAGCACCTCGAGCTGGCGCCGCAGGACGTCAGAACATTTGGCATCGCCGGACTGCTGCACGACCTCGGCAAGGTGAACATCCCCCGCGACATCCTGAACAAGCCGGGCAAGCTCACCGACGAGGAGCGGAAGGTGATGCAGCAGCACCCGGTGTCGGGCGCGAAGCTGATCATCGAGAGCGGTCGGCGGCTCGATCTTGCCGCCGCGGTCGCGCACGAGCACCACATCATGATCAACGGCCAGGGATATCCGACGCGCCATTATAATCGGAGCTGCCACAAGGCCAGCAATCTCGTGCACGTCTGCGATGTGTACGACGCGCTGCGCACCAAGCGGCCGTACCGCGACGCGTGGGAAGCCGACCGCGTTCTGACCTACATCGACGAGCGCGCGGGGTCGGAGTTCGAGCCCGAGATCGCCGGTGCCTTCACAAAGATGATGCGGAAAGTCGAGGGTGGCATTCAATTATCGCCCGTCCCGAAACCCCCCGAAACCCAGTCGTAGACCCTCTGAAAAAAGGGACAAGAAAAATTACGTCGGGGCCGACCGGTATTTGCGTTGCGACGGCTTTTTCCCACTCGTCAAAAGGGTGAAGTCGGACACTTAGAAATCATGGGGGGAGGGTCCCAAGATGTCTCAGAATCGGAAAGGTTTTACGCTCATCGAGCTGCTTATCGTCGTCGTGATCATCGGCATCCTTGCCGCGATCGCGATCCCGAAGTTTGCGAATACGAAGGACAAGGCGTACGTCGCAGCCATGAAGTCGGACCTGCGCAACCTGGCCACCTACGAAGAGCAGTACGCCGCCGACAACAACGGCGCGTACTTCGCCGGTACCGCCACGATGGCCTCGCCGCTGCAGGGCTTCACGCCTTCGCAGAACGTGACCGTCACGGCCACCGTAGCCGCTGGTCCGCCGCAGACCTGGAGCGCGACCGCGACCCACTCGCTGTCGGCCAAGACCTGCGACAACTCCACTGGCGCGATCGTCTGCACCTGAGGAATTCGGGCAACCGAACTAAAAGGGACGCCTTCGCGGCGTCCCTTTTTTTTTGCTCCAGCCAATCAGGCTGCTGTGCCGCTCTTTTCTCGCTGCTTCCTCGGCGGTGGTGGCTTGTCGAACAGCATCGTCACCGCGACTCCGCCGAGCCCCGAGGCGGTCAGCCACTTCTCGAGGCCAGTCGCCAGAGCACGCTGCTCGGATGGGCGGAGCGTGGCGAATCCATCGATCAGCTCCGACTGAATGGCCCGTGGGGCCTTCTTCAGGAGTGTCGCTCCCTGACGGGTGAGGCGAAGCACCGAGCGACGGCCGTCCGCGCTGTCGGTCGCCCGGGTCACGAAGCCCTTGGCGATGAGCTGGCCCACGACCTGGGATACGGTACTGTGGGTAGTCATCGTCACGGTGGCGAGGTCCTTCACCGATTGCTCGGGAAGCTCTGCCAGCTCGCGCATGACGAATAGCTGCGCCGCGCTGATCTTGAATTCCCGCTCTACGTTTTCCGCCGCGGCGCGGAGTCCGCGCACCATGCGTCGCAGGGCGTTGAGAGCCCTCGAGACATCCGGCCGTGTGTCCTTCACGCGCTTCGCCATAGTGACCCGGGTGGGTTTCGAACCCACGACCTACGGATTAAGAGTCAAAACGGACTGTTCGTCCGCGTTGGTGCTGGTTCGGCTAAGATCACTTCTGCAATTGGGATTCCGCAAGACTGACGGAGCGGTACCTTCGGCGAATTGGTCTGGCCCGACGAGGCAAATCCCGCGAGGGTATCGGTCCGAATCAGCAACAGGTTTACTGCGTTTGTGCGTAACCACGTCACGCATCACGTTGAGGGAGATCCATGAGACTGTCCTTGTTTTTGTGTGTCATCGGCCTCGGACTGCTGGGTACTGGAACCGCCGACGCCCAGACCTTCTCAGGGCAGGAGAATGTTCGGTCACTAATCGCGGGTCGAAATAACTCAGAGGTAGCACGCATTGGGCTGCCAATCGCTTCGCGAGTCGGATTTTCGGGCGTCCCTCTTGTCGGTGCGAATTTGAACGCAGCGTCCCACTCGGGCCTGCCGTACGGCGTTACAGGAGGAACCATTGGCGCCATGGTCGGAGGAGCGATTGGTTGGGTGAGCGTTCGGATACACTGTGAAAACGGTAGCCCGTGTAATACGACGCGGAGTACCCTAACAGGTGCGGCCATCGGAGCTGTCTTGGGCGTGGTTGTGGAATATGCAATTCGAAATAGACACGAGTAATCACGCTTCCTGACGTACTTGCCGGCAACGAACGCAGGCCGTCAATCCCGTCCGGCAGATAGGAAAGCGAGGCGTGGGGCCTGAGGCGCGCACGGCCCACCAAGCCGCACAGCTCGCCGCGCATGGGGCTCCAATGGGGGAGCCTAAAATCAATGACCCGGGTGGGTTTCGAACCCACGACCTACGGATTAAAAGTCCGTTGCTCTACCAACTGAGCTACCGGGTCGGTGCCGCGCTCTGAAGATAAACGGACCGCGCTACCGAGTCAGTAGCAGTGCGACAGCGAAAATACCCACGATCCACTCCCTCGACCAGAAGGCTCGTAGCCAGTGGAAGAACGAGGCGAGCAGATCACAAATATGCGTTGAGTGCCGTCAGGGTCGATCCCGGCACCCGGACGAACCTCAACAGTAATCAGCGGGGTAGGAAAAGCGTCACTCAAGTATCCCGAGGTGTGGGCGCGAAAATGCCATTTACCTTCTCCAAGGTCAACGCCGTAATTCGCGCTGTCAGTTTGTCTCGCCAGCGGGAGCTGGCGGCCGCTCGCATGGCAGCGCTCGAGGAGAGCAACAGCCTCCTCCAGACGCAGGCGCGCCAGCTCGAGCACCAGACCAACGAAGCGCGCGAGCTCGCCCACGAGCTGGCTCTCACCAACGAGGAGCTGCGCGCCGTGATCAGCGAAGCCCGCAAAGCGTGGGCAGCAGCCGATTCCGCGAACCGCTCGAAGGCCGAGTTTCTGGCGGTCATGAGCCACGAGCTTCGCACGCCCCTCAACTCGATTGGCGGATACGTCGACCTCCTCGAGATGGAGCTCCGCGGCCCGCTGACGGAAGCGCAGCGTTCCGACCTCGGCCGCATCAAGCGCAGCCAGGAGCACCTGCTCGGCATCATCAACGACATCCTCAACTTCACCCGCCTCGAAGCGACGGAGGTCAGGTTCGAGATCATCGAGATGCCGCTGCGCGCGCTGATCGGAGACCTCGATGCGGTCGTCGGCTCCCTCGCGCGCGCCAAGCTCCTCGAGTACAGCTGCGAGACGCCACCCGCCAACGCTTTCGTGCGCACGGATCCGGACAAGTTGCGGCAGATCATGATCAACCTCGTCTCCAACGCGGTGAAGTTCACCCCGCAGGGCGGGCGAATCACGGTGCGCTCCAGCGTGGGCGAGAAATCGGTGTCGATTCACGTGACCGATACAGGCATCGGAATTCCCGCTGACAAGCTCGAATCGGTGTTCGAGCCCTTCGTTCAGCTCGATCGCGGACTCACTCGCACGAACGAAGGCACCGGCCTCGGACTCCCCATCAGCCGCGGCCTTGCCCGCGGAATGGGCGCCGACATCACGGTTGAGAGCGCCGTGGGCTCGGGCTCGACGTTTTCCATCACCCTGCCCCGAGTCGTGCGGCGTCCGACGCCGCCCCGCGAAGCGCGTTTCGCGACTCCGCGCTGACCGCATCTCCACCGCGGTGCTGGTCTGAAGTTCGCACTGCACGCTCACAACGAGAATCGTCGGGGCGAGAGAGATGGCGGTGGCAGTTGCGGCAATCAGGGGCGGAAAGAGCGCGCTCAAGGCGAGGCGCAAATTTCTTCGGTTCTTTCCGAAGGGTTTCTACGACCAGAAGTACATCGACTGGGAGCGGGGCTACAAATGGGAAGCGCACGAGCGCTGGCAGGAGACGCTCGACCGCGACACCCACCGGCGCCTGATTGCGGACGGCGAGTTCGGGGAAATCGCGCGCCGGGCGGTCACCATCGAGTCGCGGACCAATCTGCTTTTTTCGTTCGAGAAGATGGCCTTGCGGGACGCCATCAAGCCGTCCCGCGGTGCCCGGGCCTTCGCTGAAGGCCTCCACGAATTCCTTTACGGGGGCGCGGCGCTCGAGTCGCGCTTCGAGGCGTGGTGCGCTGTCGTCGCGGATCTGCCGCGGCGGCAGACGCGGGTCCTGACCTGGCCGCTGCTGACGGTCTTCGCCTTCCTCGCTCAACCCGAGACGCACTTCTTCCTCAAGCCGATGGTGACGCGCGCCGCCGCTCGCGAGTACGGCTTCGATTTCCGCTACCGCTCGCGGCCGAATTGGGAGACGTACTCCAACCTTCTGGAGTTCGCCGAGGTGGTGGGCGACGATCAGCGCGATCTGAAACCACGGGACATGATCGACATCCAGTCTTTCCTCTGGGTGCTGGGATCCGACGAATACGAAGAATAGTCCGACGGCTTTTCCCTGAGCCTGGTACGATCGGCCACAATCGATGATGCCTCGCTGCGCCACCGGCGGTCCGTGGCGAAAATGCAATGAGATTCATCGACCGTGGCCGACCGCTGGCGTCTAGTTCTTCTTAGCTCGGTCCAGGCCGCGAGGTGTTCTGGCGTCAGTTGCGGCCGTTGTCGCCGGGTCCCGTGAAGACGGTGTCGTTCACCGTGATGTTATCGAGGTAGACGAATCCCGGATTGAGCGGAATGTCGGTTCCTTCGTCGAACACGATCAGCAGCTCGCTGATGGTCAGCGCGTCGGACGGATTGAACGCAGGCGTGAAGCCAGTTGCCGGCAGTGAAGCAATCGCAACTCCGGACGGATAAGAATCCCTGATCCAGTTGGGGCCGCTTCCCGGGGTGTGCACGGCCGCCGCGCAGCCGAGGAAGATCACGCCCTGATTGCCGGACTGGTCGGTGACGATGATGTCCCAGCGCGGCGCGCCCGCGCCGCACCAGCCATCGATGCGATGCTCCCACGACAGGCCGGTGATGGCGGACAGTGGCTGTCCTTCGAGCCCAGTGATTCTCGCCACGCCGGCGGCGTTGGTCGCTGTCGTCGTCATCTTCTGGAAGTAGAGCGCCATGTCGGCATTGCCCTTCGAGTCCGGCAAACCTTCATGTGCCCGCCAGGCGGCGAAGGAATTCGGTCCGAATCCATCGGGGTGCAGAGTCAGACCGGAATTCGAATTCGAGTTGGCCGCGCGGTCGCCAGCGGATGGTGCGGCTGGACCGTTGATGCCGGAGACGCTGTGATCCGCGCACGCGGCGAGGAGAGACGCCGCAGCGATTGCCGCCAGCGCGAAGGTCTTGCGCATATCTACCTCCGAAACAAATGAGTGGATTCTGAAATTACCCGTTTATTCCGGGGCGCAAATGTCGTTTTTCTATCAGGGAAGTGTCGGTTTTGTGTCAGCTCGTGCGTGGGGTCGGCCGACTCCCAATGGCGGGTTGCGAGTGCCTAGACCCATCCGTCGGTCGTCTTAACAGCACCGACTTTCTACTCTCCGCTCCCCGTAATTGCCCAACGAATTGGCTTTAACGAGTCCGGTCAGACTCGCCGCACTGCAACGGACCGGACTCCTCGACACACCGGCTGAAGACCGCTTCGACGCCTTCACTCGCCTGGCAAGCCAGCTGATCGGCGTCCCCACCGTCGTTATCTCGCTGGTGGACGAGACACGCGAGTACGTGAAGAGTGTCGCCGGCGGATCGGGAATCTGCGTGGGGTGGCACCCGCTCGAGTCGTCGTATTGCCAGGATGTCGTGGGGTCGGCGATGCCCCTCATCGTCGCCGACGCGTGGAACGAGCCGACGCTCGCTGACAGGGGCACAAAGGCACGGGCCTTTGCGGGAATTCCCCTCACCACCGCGGAAGGTCACGTGCTCGGCGCTCTGTGCGCCATGGATGAGAAGCCGCGCGACTGGACCAAGCGCGACGTCGACGTGCTTGGCGCCCTCGCCACTGCCACCCGCTCGGAGATCCAGCGGCGCATAGCTGAACGGGCCGCGCACGACACCCAGTTGCGGATGATCGCCGAGCGCACTCTCGCCCACGCTGTACAGCAACAGATGCCGGTCGGCGTCATCGTCGCGGAGGTTCCGACGGGACGCCTCGTCTCGGTCAACGCCCAGATGACGGAGATCTTCAGGACCGCGTTCAAGCCTGCTGCCGATTTCGCGAGCTACACCGAGCTGGTCGGATTCCGCCCCGACGGCACCCCGTACGCGCCACTCGATTGGCCGTTGGCGCGGACGGTGATCACCAGCGAACCCGTTCGCGGCGAGGAGATTCGGATTCGCCGTGGAGACGGAACCGATGGCTTCGTCCGCATGAGCTCCTCCCCTGTTCTGGACGAGGAAGGCAGGATATCCGCCGCGGTGGGAATCGTCGTGGATGTCACCGGTCAGCGCACAGCCGAGCGCGCCGCCCGCACCACCGATGAGCGATTCAAGTTCGTGGCGAAGGCCACCAACGACGTCATATGGGACTGGGACATCGCCACCAACGCCCTGGTGTGGAACGACTCGGTGGAAACCGTCTTCGGCCACAAGCAGAACCGGATATTCCCCGAGGTGAAGTGGCGGTACGATCACATTCATCCCGAAGACCGCGACCGGGTCGTCGCCGGTATTCACGCCATTCTCGATCAGGGCGGCAGCAGCTGGACCGATCAGTACCGCTATCTCCGCGGCGACGGCAACTACGCGAACGTGATGGATCGTGGGTACATCGCCCGCGACAACAATGGCGCGGCGCTGCGAATGATCGGCGCGATGACGGACGTCACCGAGCGCACGCGATCAGAGGCGGCGATCCGCTTCCAGGCGCAGCTCCTCAATGCCGTGCAACAGGCCGTCGTCGCTACCGATCCGGAAGGCCACGTGATCTTCTGGAACGACTTCGCCCATCGGCTCTATGGCTGGCCGGCAGAGGAAGCCGTCGGAAAGCTGATTCAGGACCTCACGCCCTCGCCGTTCCTGCGCGAGCACATGGCCGACATCTTCACCCGCGGCGCAGCCGGGGAGAGCTGGACCGGCGAGTTTCTGGTGCAAGGTCGCGGCGGGAAGGCGTTTCCCGCCCTTCTCACCACTTCACCCATTCGCGACGAGCGCGGCACCGTCCTCGGATTCGTGCTGGTGTCGATCGATCTCAGCGAGAGGCGCGCGCTCGAGGAGCAGTTCCGCCAGTCGCAGAAGATGGACGCCGTCGGGCGCCTGGCCGGCGGCATTGCCCACGACTTCAACAATCTCCTCACCGTGATCCGGCTCAATACCGAGATCATCATGGACGGCTTCGATCCCACCGATCCGCGCAGCGAGGACGTAAAACAGATCCGGAATGCCGCCGAGCGTGCATCGTCGCTCACGCGCCAGCTGCTCGCTTTCAGCCGTAAGCAGATCCTGCAGCCGCGCGTGCTCGACATGAACAGCGTCGTCGGCACCGTGGAACCCATGCTTCAGCGGCTGATCGGTGAAGACATCACCATCGCCTCCAGCTGCATAGCACGCGGGTACGTCGTCGCCGACCCGGGACAGATCGAGCAGATACTGGTCAATCTCGTCGTCAACGCCCGTGACGCTATGCCTCAGGGTGGCACCATCTCGATCGAGACCCAGAACGCCGTCCTGGACGAGACGTACACCAGCGAGCACGCTCCGGTGATCCCGGGCAAATACGTCATGCTGGCCGTCGGCGACACGGGCGTGGGGATGACCCGGGATACGCGAGAACACGCGTTCGATCCGTTCTTCACCACCAAGGAAGCCGGCAAGGGAACGGGCCTCGGCCTCGCCACGGTCTACGGCATCGTCAAGCAGTCCGGCGGGTACGTGTGGATCTACAGCGAGCCGGGACTGGGTACGACCCTCAAGCTGTACTTCCCCGAAGTGAGCGCCTCGGCGGCGTTCACCAGCGCGGAGTACAAGCCGACGTCCAAGATCCAGGCGCGTGGATCGGAAACCATTCTGCTGGTCGAGGATGAAGAGGCGGTGCGCGGCCTGACGTCGAGAATACTGGAGAAGCAGGGATACCGCGTCATCGTTGCCGAGCACGGGCGCGCTGCCATGGACATCGCCACCAAGGAAGAGGGGCGAATCGATCTCGTCCTCACCGACATCGTCATGCCGGGCATGAACGGGCGCGGATTGGTCGAGCGGCTCGCCGGAATTCGGCCACGCATCAAGTCGCTGTACATGTCCGGTTACACCGACGACGACATCATTCGCCGCGGGTTCATCGAGCCGTCGAAGAGCTTCCTGCAGAAGCCGTTTACTTCGGAAGCCCTGCTTCAGACGGTGAGGAAAGTTCTGGACGAGGGCTGAGCCATAGGCTCATTGTCCGGTATTTGCATGGGCTGGTTCATTCCCCATGCAGCTAATTTCACCCCTCGCCAGCGAGCCGAACGTCGGCGGCGCCGGCAGCCCGGTCAAAGTTCTAATCGTAGACGACCGGCCGGAAAATCTTCTCGCCATCGAGGCGATCCTCGAGCCTCTGGGGGAAACCCTCGTCCGCGCGAACTCGGGGCAGGAGGCGCTGAGCAAGCTGCTCACCTCTGATTTCGCGCTCGTACTGCTCGATGTCTCCATGCCCGGCATGGACGGCTTCGAGACGGCGACCCGCATCAAGGAGCGGAGAAAGACCTCGGCCATCCCGATCATCTTTCTCACCGCCAACAATCCCGACGAGCGGCTCATTCTACGCGGGTACGAGGCAGGCGCGGTGGACTACCTGTTCAAGCCGCTCACGCCCGAGGTCGTGAGGTCGAAGGTGAGCGTCTTCTGCGAGCTGTACCGGTCCAGGGAGAGGACTCGGGCTGCGGCCGCGGATATCGCTCGCGCGCAGGCCGCCGCCGCGGAGGCGAAAGAAGGCGAAAAGAAGCTGGCGGACGTTCTCGAGCGCATCAGCGACGCTTTCTTCGCGCTCGACGCCGGCTGGCGGTTCACTTATGTGAACGAGAAGGCCGCGCTCCTTCTGCACCGCCAGCGCGCGGACCTGCTGGGGAAAGTCATCTGGGAGGAGTTTCCCGAGACGGCGACTTCCGCTTTTTACGATCAGTATCGTCGGGCTGTCGAGACCCAGTCGGCAATTGCCTTCGCTGACTACTATCCCCCTCTCGACTCGTGGTTCGAGGTCCACGCCTATCCCTCGCCCGAGGGCATCTCGGTCTACTTCGCGGACGCCTCCGAGAAACAGCGCGCGCAGCGAATGCTGCAGGAGAGCGAACGGCGATTTCGGTCCCTGGTCGAAGCCACCACCGCCGCGGTTTGGAAGCTGGACAAAACCGGGCTGTTCGTGGCCGAAGAGGACGACTGGCACCAGCTCACCGGCCAGGCTTTCGAGGAGATGCGCGGCACGGGCTGGCTTGGGGCCGTGCACCCGGAGGATCGAGCCAGAACGGAGACCGCCTGGAAGAAGGCCTTTTCGGCGGGAAGCATCTTCGAGGTGGAGCATCGGGTGCGGACGCGCGACGGCGAATATCGCGAGATGTTCGCGCGAGCTGTCCCGGTCTTCGACGCGACCGGCAAGATCGAGGAGTGGGTGGGCACGCACACCGACATCACCGCCCGGAAGCACGCTGAGCGCCAGCGCGACCTGGCGCTGGAGGAGGCGCTGGACGCTCGTGAGACCGCCGAGCGCGCCCAGCAGGAAGCGGAGATGGCCAACCGCGGCAAGAGCGAGTTCCTCGCGACCATGAGCCACGAGTTCAGGACTCCGCTCAATGCCATACTCGGCTACACCCAGCTCATCGACATGGGAGTGCTTGGCGCAGTCACGATCCAGCAGCACGATCACCTGCAGCGACTGCGGGCGAGCGCCGTGCACCTGCTGGGGCTCGTCAACGACATCCTCGATCTCTCGAAGATCGAAGCCGGACGCGTCCACGTCGCCAGGGAGACCGCATACCTGAGCGACGTCATTCAAGCCACCAGAGCCCTGGTTGCTCCGCAGGCAGTCGCCCGCGGCATCGATTATCCGGAGGAATGCGCGGGCGAGAAGAGCGTCTCATACGTCGGAGATCCGGACCGCGTCCGACAGATTCTGGTGAATCTTCTATCGAATGCGGTCAAGTTCACCAATCCAGGTGGCTCGGTGACTCTGACGTGCGGCACCGCCGACCACGCGGATCCCGGGGCGCGCCTCGTCGGCGATGGCCAGTGGACCTACGTGCGAGTCACCGACACGGGCATCGGAATACCCATCGAGCAGGTTGTGCGCATCTTCGAGCCGTTCGTTCAGGCCGAGACCGGCTACACGCGCACGGAAGGTGGCACCGGGCTTGGCCTGTCCATCAGCCGCCGCCTCGCGCGGCTGATGGGCGGCGACATCACCGTGCAGAGCAAAATTGGCGAGGGATCGACGTTTACTCTTTGGCTTCGAAGCCCCTCGTCCGACGAAGTCCCGCACCAGACTGACGAGCATTCCATTTTTCAGGAGGCGTCGCCGGCTGTGGACGTGGACGCGATGAAGGCGGTGGCGTCGATGATCCTGACGCGCATCGGAGACGTTGCCACGACCTACGTACGCCGACTGCGGGACGACAAAAGCGTCCCCGACGTCTCGGCCCTGAGTGACGCACAGCTCCGCGACCACGCCGACACGGTGATAGCTGAAATCGTGCGCGCCGCGACCTTGCTGGCAGAAACGAAAGGCCGGGGCGCTGACCTGCTCCGGGATGGGGCCGAGATCCAGCGATTGCTGGCCGAGCTGCACGGGGCTCAGCGCTTTCGACTGGCGTGGACAGAGACTGAGGTAGCCCGAGACGTCGACCTGTTGTCCCGCGAGTTACGCGAGACGGTCGAATCGCTCGATGCCGATGCCGACGCCGTCCGCTTCTTCTCCGACGTCGTCCCCAGGATCCTCGAGCAGTGGAAACAAACGAGCATCCGGGGTTACCGATTTGCGAAGGCAGCAGGAAAGCGCTGACCGATCGTCCCAGGCGTTGAGCCTCGCGGTACCACACCTTATATAGAAGCATGAAGCCGCCCCTCCTGATCGCACTGGCGACCGGTGTCACGGTCGTCCTTGGCGGCAGCACCGCGCGATCGCAGGATACGGCGACGACACGTCTCGAGCCCGTCGTCGTCGAAGTCGGCCGTGGCGCGCGCAAATCTCCGCTCGACCTGCCCTACGCCATCAGCGTGCAGACGCCGGATTCGACGCGACCCGGCCAGCGGCATGTCTCTCTCGACGACGCTCTGTGGCAGATCCCGGGGTTGACCGTCTCGAACCGCAACAATCCGGCGCAGGATCCGCGCATCTCCATCCGGGGATTCGGAGCGCGATCGGCGTTTGGCGTGCGGGGCATCAGGGTGCTGCGCGACGGCATCCCGCTGACTCTACCTGACGGTCAGACACCGGTCGACTTTCTCGATCTCGAGTCAGTCGGCCGGGTCGAGGTAATGCGCGGCAGCGCGTCGTCGCTCTACGGCAACGCCGGCGGCGGTGTCATCGACATGCGAAGCAGCCAACCCCTGCCGGTGCCCGTTTCCGGCGCCCTCCGATTCTGGGATGGGGCCTTCGGATCGCGCCGCTACGTGGCGAAGACCGAAGGCATTGCCGGCAGTCTCGGCTATCAGCTGAACGGCGCACGAACGGAGAACCAGGGCTACCGCGACTACTCACAGCAGAGGAGCGACAACGGCTTCGCTCGATTCACGTACGACGACGCCGGTAGCTCGTACGCGCTGGACTGGTTGGGCGTGAACACGCCGCTGGCGCAGAGCCCCGGCGCAATCACGCGCGCGCAGTTCGAATTGGATCCGCGCGCCGCGGATCCGCTGTCGGTGCGAAAGGCGGCGAGAAAGAAAGTTACCCAGTCACAATTCGGACTCACCGGGCGGCGGTTCGGAGACCGCGGCGAGATCGAAGCCTCGGCATACGTCGGCACCCGCGGGCTGTACAATCCGCTGACGTTCGGGATCGTCGATGTCGGCCGGAGGATATCGGGAGGAAATCTTCGCGCCACGATCCCGGTCACGGTTCTTGGTTCCGACAATCGGCTCACGGCGGGGACAGAAGTCCAGTTCCAGAATGATCTGCGCCGCAACTACGCCAACTGCAACGACAATCCACCGCCCACGACTCCGACTGCTACCTGTCCGACGCTCGCGTTCGAGCGGGGAGTGGTCACCCTGAATCAGCGCGAGATCGTGTCGTCGATGGGGTCATACCTGCGAGACGAGCTCGAGCTCGGCAACAGGCTGATCTTTACGGGCGGTGCTCGCGCCGATGCGGTTCGATTCCGCGTCGAGGACAGACTTGTCTCCGCGACCAATCCCGACGACTCGGGCAGACGACTCCTCGATGCCATCAGCCCAATGGGCGGAGTGGTGGCGCGACTGTCACAGACCCACAGCGCCTACGCAAACGTCTCCTCGGCGTTCGAGACTCCTACCGCCACCGAGCTGGACAACCGACCGACCGGGATCGGTGGCGTCAACAGCGAGCTCAAGCCACAGCGCTCTACGACGTACGAGGTAGGCCTCAAGGGAATCGGCGCCATCGGACTGCAATACGACGCCGCACTGTTCGCGACCGCCGTCCATGACGAGCTGATTCCGTTCGACATCCCCGCCAGCAATGGCCGGCGTTTCTACCGGAATGCGGGCCGCACGTCCCGGCGTGGAGCGGAGCTCGGGCTCGGGGCGACCGTTGGGAAAGTGGAGCTCGGCGGGGCGTACAGCTACACCAACTATAGATACGTCGATTTCACCGTGGACACCGCCCACTACGCCGGCAACAGGATTCCCGGCATTCCCCGCCAAACTCTCCAGGGCAGCGCGTCGCTGCACCTCCCCTTCGCCACTCTGGTCACCGAAGCCAACCTCGCCGATCGCATGTTCGTCAACGACGCCAACTCCGAAGCCTCCCCCGGATACGCGATCTTCAACGCGAGACTGGTGACACTGGCCGCGCTCCGTCGCTCGGGGGCGGAGATCACCGTTGGCGCGCAGAATATTTTCGACACGCCCTACATCTCGTCTGTCAGCGTCAACGCCGCCGGCGGAAAATTCTACGAGCCAGGGTCCCAGCGTACGGTTTACGTCGGTGTCACGGTGTCGGGAGCGTCGGCGCCGCGCTGACCACCTGACCAGTCGGGGTTAGGCACGGATTTTCCCTTTCGGCGCTGCGTGACCGAAGCCGAACCAAACAAATCCGACAAGGAAGAATCGGAGGCACCCGAGGAGGCAAAGCCCTCCAATCCGTTCGGACGTAAGACCGTCACGCGTCCGGAGAGCGGAACTCGTCTCAGCGCGCTCGAGATTCACGAGAACATCAGAGGCCCCGCCGTCGAGGAGCTCGAGCGGCCGGCGAGCTCGCTGCTGTTTTCGTCGCTCGCCGCCGGAATGCTGATCGGGTTCAGCTTCCTCGCCCAGGCCTTCGTCTCGCACTACGCCCCTGAGCCCTACAAGCATCCCCTCGCCTCGATGGCATACCCGATCGGGTTCATCTTCGTGATCATGGGACGCAGCGAGCTGTTCACGGAGAACACGCTCGAGCCGGTGATTCCACTGCTCCACAAGCGCGACCGCGCGACCTTGCGCAAGATGCTCCGAATGTGGGGACTCCTGATCGTCGGCAATCTGGTCGGTGCGCTGATCATTGCGTGGATCGTCGGCGCGACGACGCTGATGGACAGCGCGCTTCTGCCTTCGATGCAGGAGGTGGCGAAGCAGTCGACGGAAGGAGGGTTCGGAACGGTCTTCTACGCCGCGATCTTCGGCGGCTGGCTGATCGCGCTGCTGGCGTGGCTGCTCGCCTCGACGATCGACAGCGCCGCACAGCTGTTCCTGATCTGGGTTACGACAGTACCGATCTCGGCGTTCCACTTCCGGCATTCGATCGCCGGGAGCGTGGAGGCGCTTTATCGGGCGGTGACCGGCACGGCCGGCTGGGGCGAGATGCTCGGAGGGTTCATCCTGCCGGCGCTGCTCGGCAACGCCATCGGCGGGGTGCTACTCGTCGCGCTGTTCAACTACGCGCAGGTCGCGGAAGAACACGAAAAAGCCAAGTAGCAGCTAGCGCAAGGTGTACAGGTAAGCGGCGATGTCGCGGGCATCACGCACGCTCACCCCGAGGTTCGGCATTGCCGTCTTCGGATCCACCCCCGGCGGATTCTCGATCCACCGAATCATGTTGTCCGGATCGTTGGGCAGCACGCCGGCGATGAACACTCGCTGCGAGATTTTTCCGAGTGGGGGGCCGACCATTCCGCCGGCGCCGGTGATCCCGGGTATGTCGTGGCAGGAGCCGCAACCGTAATGCCGGATGGCGATGCGACCGCGGTCGGGATCCGCGTTGGTGAGCTGGTATCTATCATCCCCCGATGCGCGATCGCACGACGAGAGCGCCAGCGCCACGATCAGCAGGGCCATCGTCCGGACGCCCGCGAGCGAGCCGTAATGTCGCGCCGACCGCGCTTCGGACTGTTTCAGCCATCTCATGAACACCACCATGGCCGCGACGAGATATGGAATGCTCCCGGGAATCCACATGATCAGACCGCCGAGCTGCTGATCCTCGAGCGGATTCAATCCCCACGCCGCCGTGGTGCTGGCGTACACCGGATACCAGAGGGTCGGGGCGAAGGTAAGCAGCGCGCCGAGCGCACCTGTCTGAAGCGCCGTCGCAAACAGGTAGAACACCGCCCCCCCGTAGCCGAGCGTCGAGTGGCGCGCTCCAAAGATCGTCCACCAGAACAGCAGCGCGGTGGCAATGAAGCTCAGGTGCTGGAGCGTGTGCATCAACTCGCTCGTCAGCGTCGCCTGATAGGGACCGGGCAGGTGCCAGGCCCACAGCGCGATCGCATGGAGCGTGAAGGCGACCGACGGCCGTGAAAGAACCCGCCAGCTCGAGCTGACCGGGGCTCTCAGCGCAACCCCACCGATCCGCGGTCGCCACGAGCGTGGGAGCGCCCACAGAAACGGAATGAGCGGTCGACCCAGCACGAGCAGCGGAGCGCTGACCGAAATCAACAGCTCGTGCTGCGCCATGTGCGCCGAAAAGAGCGAGCCACCCAACGCGTGGAGCGGCGAGACGAGCGCCATCGCGGTAGCCGACCAGCCGGCCGCAAAGGCCGACGCTTCCCAGCGCTTGATGCCGACGCCGACGCTGATCGACCACAGTCGCCACACTCCGACGGCGTAGAGAATCGCGGCGACGAGCAATGTCAGCACGACGCCCGGCTCCCAGGTCCAGCTCGTCCACAGGTTCGCCGGCGCGAGCGTCTCCACCGGATGCGCGAACGCCGCGGCCGGTGAGAACGCCAGAAGAATGGGGGCCGTCGCCGCGGTCAGGCGCCGATGCATGCGCCGAGGAAAAAAATCGGGATCCACTGCATCGTGATCTCGATGATCGCCAGCCCGGAGGTGAACAGGCCGACGAGCGCCATGAATCTTGCGCGCGGCATCAGACCACCCTCCGTGAGCGGATAATCGCCCGCCCGATCGTAAAAACGCCACGCGAAGAATCCCGCCGCGATCGCCAGCAGCAGGAACACGAACGAAGCAGCGTGCAGCCACAGCCGATTGTCCCCGACGCAGGCTCGATCGACGAGCGGGTAGTTGATCCAGACCATCAACATCCCCGACGCCGGTCCGCCAAGCATCCCGAACCAGAGATCGAGGGAGCTCGCGGTGCGCGCGATATCGTCGCGCTGGCGCTCGTGCTCGGCGATCCGCTCACTCATATGAACCTCACCGAAACGAATACGACAAGCCAAAGCGCAACCCATGAGCCGACGACGAAATACCAGTACACCGCCATCACCGTGGTGTCGGTGTAGTGCTTTCTTTCCACCGGACCGATGAGCAGCACCAGCGCGATGAGCAGCGTCTCCAGACTACCGGCTATCAGGTGCGCCAGATGGACCGACAGAATCATCCACGTTATCGACCCGTAGGCATTGGAGTCGTAGCGCGTATGCAGCCCGGCGAACTCGAAACCGCGCAGCACGATGGCGACGACGCCGAGCGCCACCACCAACAACATCCAGCGTGCAATACGCGATGGCTCGGCGTGCGCGAACGCCAGCTTTGCCGCGTACCATATCGGAACGACGCTCACCAGCTGCACCAGCAGGTTCACCGACGACAAGCCGAGGTCAGGAAGCATGGTTCGCGGCGGCGGCCACGTGTCGAAATTCCGGCGGATGTAGTAGTAGCTCACCACCAGCAACGCGAATGCTGCTCCCTCGATGAAAATCATGAGGAGGTTGCCCCACCAGATTGGCGCATGGTGGCTGAACGA
>DASXGU010000212.1:0-4222 GCA_036488915.1 Gemmatimonadaceae bacterium
CGTGGCAAACGCGCGAGGAAGCCGGGCGTCAACGCGAGAATGACGAATGGCAGCGCGAAAGCAACGGAGTAAACCAGCATCCCAACCAACGGCATCGACCACGACCCGCGCGCCGCCAGCACCAGCAGCGTGCCGACGAACGGCGCTGTGCACGTGACCGACGTGAGCGTGAAGATTGCCCCAACGACAAGGGCTCCCGCGGAGCCGGAGTGGGACGCATCGCGCGCCGACCGATCCGCCGCGTTCAAGAGGCGCGACGGAAGTCGTACCTGCAGCAGGTCGAACAGATTCGCGGCGAAGAGAGCGAAGAGGACCGCCAGACCGAGGTTCACAGCGGGGTCCGCGGCAAACCGATTGAGCCCGGCCGCGCCAAACGCCGCCGCCAGAGTCAAACCCAGGACCGTGAAAGTGCCGACGATCCCGGCGCCAAAGTACATCGCGCGGCGCCACGCGAACGCGCGGTTCCCTGTCGGCGAGAAATAAGCGATCGTCACCGGCACCATTGGGAACACGCACGGCGTGAGCAGCGACAGCAGTCCAGCGCTTGCGGCGAGCCAGAGAAATCCGGCCGTCATCAGCGGGTGGCGACGCGAAGTGTCACGTCGAGCTTGTCCGTGCGGGGAGGCAGACAGAGTTTGTCGCTGCACACCTGGTAGCGCGCCGCAACCTCGAACTTCCTGACCCCACCTGCCGAGCGCGCGGGAACTCCCACGGGAATGGTGAAGCGGGGGCTGCCCGAATACAGCTCGGTCTGGACGCCGAAATTCTTGTCGAATATCCGCTCCGGCTTTGGCGCGTTGATCAGACCACGAACCACGACGCCCTCGCCGACGAGCTCCAGCCGGAGGGGGATCGGGCCGCCGGCTTTCTGCGTCAGCGAGTAGATGTGCCAACCGCGGGCGATGTCGGCCTGAACGGTGATCGGAACGGTTCGGCCCTGAGCGAGCACGCGCGTCTGGCTTCCGCCGACAACTGTCCAGTGCACAGGCCGCAGCGACGCGGTGTCGATCGCACCGGGGGCGGTCGATCCCCGTTCACCGCGGAAGCCGTATGCAGCAGCGGCGGCCAGCGACAGCAGGACGACAGGCAAGAGCTTGTTCATCTGAATCAAATATATACCCCGATTCCGGCGACCTCCGGGCCCGCCCGGGGTACTATTAAGCCAGGCATTATAACCCGAGGGGGCCAATGCAGGACCACGCTCCAATCTTTTTCGATAACTGGTACTACGTCGGCCGCGCTGTAACTCTGAGCGTGGTCGGCTTTACCGCGCTGATGATAATGCTGCGGGTCTCGGGGAAGCGCACGCTATCCAAGCTCAACGTCTTCGATTTCGTGTTCGTCGTCGCGGTCGGATCTGTCTTCGCAGCCATGCTCGTCGAAAAGGATGTGACGCTTGTCGAGGGCCTGGCCTGCATGCTGACGCTGATCACGATCCAGGTTGGCCTGGCGAAGCTGGCGGTCTATTCGGCCACCGCAGAGCGGATCATCAACGGCGCGCCAACCCTGCTGCTCACGAAGGGTGAGTTCATCCGACACGCGCTGCGAAAAGAACGCGTGACCGAGGAAGAGGTGCGCGCCGCGATTCGTGACGAAGGGCTGACGCGAGTCGAAGACGTCGACGCCGTGGTTCTGGAGAACGACGGCACACTCACTGTTGCCCACACGTCGAAACGACCCGGTGTTTCGAGCCTGGTGGACGCCCAGGTCCCTCCCGACGAGCGCAAAAGACGCCGCAGCTAGCGTCGCAAAGCTCAACTGTTTGGTTTAGGTTTTGCGTTAATTACCTGCGCCTCTCGCGCCCATCGGTTGCCGACTCAAACCACCAAGAACACCGGATATCGAACCTTCCTCGACCCCCGCGGCCGCCGCTGGGAGGTCTGGATGGTTCACCCGTCGTCCATCGAGCGTCGCAAAATGGAACGCCGTACGCCGACAGAAAACGCGATCAATCTGATCGAGCAGCGCGTACTCGGTGATCGGCGGGTGGGGGTCGGAAGCCGTGGCGCGGTTGCGACGGAGTACAGCGCCGGCTGGCTATGTTTCGCCAGCGGCGGTGAGAAGCGACGGCTTGCTCCCGTACCCGTCAACTGGATCAGCGCCAACGACGGGCAGGTCGCTGAGTGGTGCCGGATCGCCAAACGGGTGGTGAAATGCGGTCCAACCTGGGATCCGGAGGACGAGCTGGATGTCCCGCGATCCACTCCCACCCGCGCCGATTCAGGGCGAAGAGATCCCGGGAACGCGGGTCCCCGGCGGGGAGATCCGGATCTGGGGCGACCGACTCGTTGATCGCCGGCGGGGAGGGCCGGGCGCGCCTCCCCCAACTGTTGCATCGATGCAACACTCTCAATCAATCATGCGGCCGATCCGCCGCTATCGGCGGCGCTGACCTCGCCGGCGCGCGCACTACATATGGTCCTCGACTTGCCCCCGGTTTGCGCGGCGCGACAATCCATTTGACGCGCTGACGCGGGCCCCTCGGTTCCGCGCCCAGGCACATCGATAGAGGAATCAGGGTTATGGCCGACTCCGCCGCCGGCATCGACCGTGGCATCGATACACCAGCGTATTCCCCCTACATAGGGGGGGAACGACCCAACGGCGACCGGCCGCTGAAGGCGGTTCCGCGAATGGGCGACGCGGTCGACCCGCGCGAAGGGGAGCTGGCTGGCTTGATCCGCACCGCGGTCGCAAGGCTCGAAAGTGGAGCGGAGAGCGAGGCAATCGACTGCTTTCGGAAGGCGCTGGAGCTTGGCGATAAGGCGCTGGGCGCCGGGAACCCGGATCTCGTTCTCATCCTCAACGACCTGACCAGGCTTTACCTCAAGCAATCGCGTTACGCGGACGCCGAGCCCTTGCTGCTTCGGCTGCTCGACATCAAGCGGAGCAAGGGCGAAGACCATCCCGAGGTCGGAACCGTCCTGGCGAGCCTTGCCGCAGTGCAGCACGCCCTCGGAAGACACGAGTCGGCGGAGCAGTTGTGGCGCCGGGTACTCGAAATCCGTGAGCGAACCCTGGCGCCCAATCATTTCGCCATCGCCACCGCGCTCGAGCATCTGGGCGATGCCTGCGCCGCGCGTGGCAACATCGGGGAAGCCTTGCCGGCGTTTCAGCGCGCTCTGATCATACGTGAGCGCACCTTGGGCGATGCACACCCCAGTGTGCGCACCTGCCGCGAGCGTATCGGCGATCTTCAGCTCCAGGCAGCCGAAGACTCGCTCGACGCATCGACCGGCCCCGCACTGCTCGGGTCGCCGGAGCGATATCGCTTGCTCGCCGGCGAACAGGTTCGCTTCACCTCGCCACTTCCCCTGATGCGTGAGCTTCCATCGCCGCAGGCGAAGGAGTCAGCCGCACCAGCGCCGCGCGAGGCGACTCGCCCGGCACCCGTCGCGACCAGGCAGATGAAAGTGGTGATGCAAATCCCCGTCGCTGAGACGACAACGCCCGACGCTCCGGCCGAAAAGGCCGAAGCACAGATGGCCGCGCCCGGTCTCGCTGCCGCCGTTCCATTGCGTGACGCGCTCGAGAGCATTCGGGACGAAGTCGAAGGTTCGCACCCGCGCGCGCCCCTGGGCGAAAGAATGGCTCCCATGCTCGATGCGTTGACCCAATTCTTCAGCAGGCGGCAGGTTGTAGCCGCCGGCGTCGCAGTCGTCATGGCGTTGCTGCTCTTGGCGGTAGCGAGGGATCACGCTTGGGGCGACTTCGAGCAGACCTCCGCCGCGGCCGAGACGGCGAAGCAGCCCGCCGGTCAGACACCCCCGCTCAATGCCGGCGCCCTGGCGACGCAGCTTCGTCAGCCGCCGATCATCGCAGCCAGCACCACCGCGCTCAAGCCGGCCCCCGCCAAGGCAGTTGCCCAAAAATCACGCTCCGAAGAGCGCGCGCCTTCTCGCCGAGTGGACGACTCGCCGAGACCTGACGACAAAAAATTCGCCGTACCCGCCATCTCGACCTCGATGATCTCGCACCTTGATTCGGTGGTCTCGAAGGCTGGTGTCGCGCCTCGCGAGGACGTGTTCAGCGTTCAGCCGACGGCGATTGCCTTTGGCAATCAGCATCCGACATTCGGGTCCACCAACGAGTCGGCTGCGCCGATGCGAGCGCGGCTGGTCGGCGAGCTGCCGACGCCTCTCATCCCCCCACAGGCGAGCGACGTCGAGGGGGTGGTTCGCGTCAGATTCACCGTCGACGCGCAGGGTCAGCCCTTGATGTC